>NZ_CP030771.1:5260000-5532500 GCF_006088715.1 Streptomyces sp. YIM 121038 | reverse complement strand
CTATCTGCTGGACGAGCCGGACGTGGTGCGGAAGAAGATCATGCGGGCCGTGACGGACAGCGGCAGCGGGGTCGCGTACGACCGCGAGGCCCGGCCGGGGGTGGCGAACCTGCTGGAGATCCTGGCCTCCTGCACGGGTGGGAACCCGGCGGAGCTGAGCGGTGCGTACGAGTCGTACGGGGCGTTGAAGAAGGACACCGCGGACGCGGTGGTGGAGCTGCTGCGGCCCGTGCGGGAGCGGCACAAGGAACTGGTCGCGGACACGGCGTATGTAGAGGAGGTGTTGCGGGCCGGGGCGGAGCGGGCCAGGGGGATGGCCCGGCCGACGGTCGATGCCGCCTATCGGGCGATCGGGCTGCTGCCCGCTGCTGCCGAGGTGCCCGCGGCGGTGCCGGTGAACGAGGCGCGGTAGGCGCGTGGGCTGGTGGCGAGGCGCGATGCGAAGTGCTGCCGCATCGTGATCTCGCTGCCGAAGCCCGCGCGGCGGGCGACCTCGGGCATGGGCAGGTCGGTGCGTTCCAGAAGCTTCTGCGCGGCGGCGACGCGTTGGTCGAGGAGCCAGCGCAGGGGGGTGGTGCCGGTCGCCGCGGTGAAGTGGCGGGCGAAGGAGCGCGCCGACATGCCCGCCCGGGTGGCCAGATCGGCGACGGTGAGCGGCTCGTGGAGGTGGCGGAGGGCGTATTCGCGGACGGCGGCCAGGGCGTCGGCGTCGCGGTCGGCGCGGGGTGTGGGGTGCTCGATGAACTGCGCCTGGCCGCCGGTGCGGAAGGGCGCGGTGACCATCGAGCGGGCGATCGTCGCGGCGGTCTCGGAGCCGTGTGCCCTGCGGACCAGGTGCAGGCACAGGTCGATTCCGGCGGCGGTGCCCGCGGCGGTCCAGATGTTGCCGTCCTCGATGAACAGGGCGTCGGGCACGACGTCGACGAGGGGGTGATGGGCGCGCAGCAGATCGACGAGGTGCCAGTGGGTGATGGCCCGGCGGCCGTCGAGCAGGCCCGCCTGGGCGAGCGTGAAGGCTCCGCCGCAGAGGGCCGCGACGGGGATGCCGCGGGTGTGGGCGCGGCGCAGGGCTTCGAGGATCGGAGGCGGTGCGGGGGTCAGGTGGTCGTCGAGGCCGGGGACGACGATCAGGTCGCGCTCGGTCAGTCGGGTCAGCCAGGTGAGGGTGCGGTCGGGGGTGAGGCTGAGGCCGCCGCGCATGGGGACGGACCCGGTTTCGGCGGCGACGCGGCGGAGGTCGAAGGGGGGTACGCCGCGGTCGCTGCGGTCGGCGCCCCAGACCTCGGTGATCACGGAGACGTCGAAGGCGCGGATGCCGGGAAACGCGAGCAGGGCGATGCGCTGCGTGACGCCGCGCCGAGGGCTCGGGGGTGCCGGGGTCGTGGGCACCGGGGTGGTGGGGTGCGGCTCGGCGGCGGTGGGCACTGTGGGCACGGTGGCAGTAAACCATCGATCGGTGGCTTCTGTACCTCTGGGGCGGCGGGCCCGGGAGCGGCAGCATCGAGGGCATGGAGATCGCAGAGAACGCAGCACTGATCGTGGTGGACGTACAGCAGGGCTTCGAGGAGGTGGAGTACTGGGGAGAGCGGAACAACCCGGAGGCGGACGACAACATCGCCGCGCTGATCAGGGCCTGGCAGGAGACGGGGCGTCCGGTCGTGTTCGTACGGCACGACTCGGTGAAGCCGGACTCGCCGCTGCGGTCGGGGTACGCGGGCAACGGCTTCAAGGAGTACGTCGAGGAGCGGCGTGGGAAGGGGGCCGGTGGTGAGCTCCTGGTGACGAAGAGCGTGAACTCGGCCTTCTACGGGACGCCGGATCTGGACGCCTGGCTCAAGGAGGCGGGGATCTCGCAGTTCGTGGTGACCGGGATCCAGACCAATATGTGCGCGGAGACGACGGCGCGGATGGGCGGGAACCTCGGGTACGACGTGCTGTTCGCGCTGGACGCGACCTACACCTTCGACCTGGAGGGGCCCTTCGGCTGGCGGCTCGCGGCGGAGGAGATCGCGCGGGCGACGGCGGTGTCCCTGCACGGGGGCGGGTTCGCGGAAGTGGTGACGACGGACAAGCTGATTGCCGCAGCATCCGGTCCGGCCGGGACATCCAGCCCGTCCGGCGTTTGAGGACGAGGCCGGAGGCCGATGGCGGGAGGCCGATGGCGGGAGGGGTCCGGGGGTGGCATCCCCCGGACCCGGGGCCGGGGGCCCGGCGGGAGAGGGCCCGGCTGTCAGCCGCTGCCGGAGGCGAGTTCGCGGCTGCGGTCGCGGGCGGCCTCAAGGGCGGCGATGAGCGCGGCGCGTACTCCGTGGTTCTCGAGCTCGCGGATGGCGTTGATCGTGGTGCCGGCGGGCGAGGTCACGGCCTCGCGGAGCTTCACCGGGTGCTCGCCGCTGTCGCGGAGCATCACGGCGGCGCCGATCGCGGCCTGGACGATCAGGTCGTGGGCCTTGTCGCGGGGCAGGCCGAGGAGGATGCCCGCGTCGGTCATGGCCTCGACCAGGAAGTAGAAGTACGCGGGGCCGGAGCCGGACAGGGCCGTGCAGGCGTCCTGCTGGGTCTCGGGGACGCGGAGGGTCTTGCCGACCGCGCCGAAGATGTTCTCGGCGTGAGTGAGGTGGCCGGCGGTGGCGTGGGTGCCGCCCGAGATGACGGACATGCCCTCGTCGACGAGGACGGGGGTGTTGGGCATGACGCGGATGACGGGGGTGCCGGTGGTCAGGCGCTCCTCGATGAAGGAGGTGGTGATGCCGGCGGCGGCGCTGATGACGAGGCGGTCGGCGGCGACGTGGGGGGCGAGTTCGTCGAGCAGCCTGGCCATGTCCTGCGGCTTGCAGGCGAGGATCAGGGTGTCGGCGCGCTTGGCGGCCTCGGCGTTGGTGAGGGCCTCGACGCCGTAGCGGGTGCGGAGCTCGTCGGCGCGCTCCTGGCGGCGGGTGGTGACCAGGAGCTCAGCGGGCGCCCAGCCACTCCGGATCATGCCGCTGAGCAGGGCTTCGCCGATCTTTCCGGTGCCGAGGACCGCGACGGTCTGGCTCGGCTTGCGCGTCTGGCTCATGTGCGAGGGCCTCTCCCGGGGTGCGTCGTCGGGGTCATCCTCGCATCGGGCGGGGTGGGGCGCGGCGGGGCGTCCGGTGGGCGGACGGTCGCGGTCCGTGGTCAGGCCGTGCGGCGGCGCAGGGTGGCGGCGCCCAGGGCGAGGACGAGGACGGCGCAGGCGGCGACGATGACGGCGTCGCGGACGAAGGTGCCGGTGATGTCGGGGTGGCGCAGGACCTCGTTCATGCCGTCGACGGCGTACGACATGGGCAGGGCGTCGGAGAGGGCTTCGAGGACGGGCTGCATCTTGTCGCGGGGCGTGAACAGGCCGCAGAGGAGGAGCTGGGGGAAGATCACCGCCGGCATGAACTGGACAGCCTGGAACTCGGAGGCGGCGAAGGCCGAGACGAACAGGCCGAGCGCGGTGCCGAGCAGGGCGTCCAGGAGGGCGACCAGGAGCAGCAGCCAGGCGGAGCCGGTGACGTCGAGGCCGAGGCCCCACAGGGCGAGGCCGGTGGCGAGGGCGGACTGGATGATCGCCAGGGTGCCGAAGGCGAGGGCGTAGCCCGCGATCAGGTCGCCTTTGGCGAGGGGCATGGCGAGGAGGCGTTCCAGGGTGCCGGAGGTGCGTTCGCGCAGGGTGGCGATGGAGGTCACCAGGAACATCGTGATGAGCGGGAAGATCCCGAGGAGGGAGGCGCCGATGGAGTCGAAGGTGCGGGGGCTGCCGTCGAAGACGTAGCGCAGGAGCAGCAGCATCACGCAGGGGACGAGGACGAGCAGCGCGATGGAGCGCGGGTCGTGGCGGAGCTGGCGCAGGACGCGGGCGGCGGTGGCGAGGGTGCGATGGATGTTCATCGTGGGCTCCGGTGATGCCTGGGTCGGTGATGTGCGGGGTGAGTGGGGCCGGGGGTTCTAGAGGTGGCTGAGAGTTCTTAGGGGCCAGGGCTCCTGGAGTGCCGTTCGAGAGCTCACGGGGTGGTCGGAGCTCCTGGAGTGGCCAGGGGTGCCGGGGGCCTTTGGGGTGCCGGGGGCTCACAGGGTGCCGGGGGCTTTTTGGGAGCCAGGGCTCCTGAAGTGCTGAGGGCTCCTGGGGCGTCGGGGCCTGAGGCCGTCGGAGGCTTCTGAGGCCGTCGGAGGCTCCTGGGGTGGCCAGGGCTCCAGGGGTGCCGGGGGCTCCAGGGGTGCCGAGGGCTCCAGGGGTGCCGGGGGCTCCAGGGGTGCCGAGGGCTCCAGGGGTGCCGAGGGCTCCAGGGGTGCCGAGGGCTCCAGGGTGGGGGTCAGGGGAGCTGTGGCTCCCGGGTGTCGTGGGCCTGGGCGGCGGTGGGTTCGTCGGGGTGCCGCGTGGCGTTCGCCTTGTCGACGAGGTGGAGGAAGGCCTCCTCGACGGTGCCGGTGCCGGTGCGTTCGCGCAGGGCGTCGGGGGTGTCGTCGGCGAGGATCTCGCCCTCGCGCATGAGGAGCAGGCGGTGGCAGCGTTCCGCCTCGTCCATGACGTGGGAGGAGACGAGGATCGTGGTGCCGCGTTCGTCGGAGAGGGTGTGGAAGAGGTTCCACAGGTCGCGGCGGAGGACGGGGTCGAGGCCGACGGTGGGCTCGTCGAGGACGAGGAGTTCGGGAGCGCCGAGGAGGGCGACGGCGAGGGAGACGCGGTTGCGCTGACCGCCGGAGAGGTTGCCCGCCAGGGCGTCGGCGTGGCTGGTGAGGTCCACGTCGGCGATGGCGCGGGTGACGTCCTCGCGGCGGCGGGCGGCGGCGGGGCCGCGGCCGGGGGTGAGGACGGCGGCGAAGTACTCCAGGTTCTGGCGGACGGTGAGGTCCTCGTAGACGGAGGGGTCCTGGGTGACGTAGCCGATGCGGGAGCGCAGGGCGGGGGTGCCCGCGGGGTGGTCCAGGACGTCCAGGGTGCCGGTGACCTTGGCCTGGGTGCCGACGACGGCGCGCATCAGCGTGGACTTGCCGCAGCCGGAGGGGCCGAGCAGGCCGGTGATCTGGCCGCGCGGGACGGTGAAGGTCAGGTCGCGCAGGACGGTGCGGTGGCCGCGGACGGCCTTGAGGGTGTGGGCGTGGATGGCGGCCGGAGCGGTGGCCCGGGCCGGGGCACGGGGTGGGGTCGCAATATTCATCATGCGATGAATATTGCTCCTGGGGAGCCCCACTCGTCAAGGTGCCGACCGGGGGCCGGGCCCTCGCGGGCGCGCCCCGGGCCCGCCCCTTCCCGAAACCAGGGGGCTCCGCCCCCCGGACCCCCGCTATCGACGCTTCGCGCCTCGTCCTCAAACGCCGGACGGGCTGATGGCTGCCACGTGCTCAAACGCCGGACGGGCTGGAGGGCTGCCACGTGCGGCAGCCCTCCAGCCCGTCGGAGGGAGGTGGTGGGGTCGGTCCTTACTTCTGGCGGCGCTTGCGCTTGGCGGGGTTGCCCGCCCGGCGCTTCGTGCGGCGCTCGTACTGGTCGCGCGCCGTCTCGTACTCCTCGCGATGCAGCCGCTCGCCCGGGGCCTCCTTCAGGGAGCGGAAGAAGTAGGCGAGGAGGGAGCCGATGAAGCCGATGGTCATCAGGCTGCGCATGGACGCCACCGACTGCGGGTCGTGGCGCTTGGAGAACCCGTCCCACGTGCGCCGGAACGCGATGGCGCTGCAGATGGCGAACATGACCACGACCAGCACGTTCACGAAGGTGCCCACGTCCGCGATCTCCAGGCCCTGGTACGCGAAGCGCAGCACCAGGCAGCCCGCGGCCGCCGCCACGAGGGAGCCGGCCGCGACGCCGACGCGGCGCGCGGCGTAGCCGTCGGTGTGCTCCAGCCACGTCGTACCGAAGAAGCGGATGGGCTCGGGGAGGGGGCCCGCCGGAGTGCCCTCGGTCTGTTCGGTACGTCGTTCGTCGCTCACGTCCTCGATTATCGCCCGGCCGTCCTTCCCCGTGCCGCGGCGGCGCGAGCGGTCGGGAGCGGGGCGAAGGGCGGGCCGCCTTGCCCCACCTCCGGGACCGGCCGCTAATTTGTGCGGGCAGGTAGTTATACGGAGGACGACCGGTACCGGGAGGTCGAAGAGGTGTCGCTCCGCTCAGGGGACCCTGAGGAGATCGGTGGCTATCCACTGGAGTCGCGGCTCGGCTCCGGTGGCATGGGCACGGTCTTCCTCGCACGTACGGCGTCGGGGCGGCCGGTCGCGCTCAAGCTGATCCACCAGCAGTTCGCGGGCGACGAGGAGTTCCGCATCCGGTTCCGGCAGGAGGTCGCCGCGGCCCGCCGGGTCAGCGGCGCGTTCACCGCGGCCGTGGTCGACGCCGATCCCGAGGCACAGCAGCCGTGGATGGCCACCGCGTACATAGAGGGCCCCACGCTCGCCCAGCGCATCGCCCAGCGCGGTCCCATCGTCGGCATGGAGCTGCGTACGCTCGCCATCGGGCTCGCGGAGGCGCTGCGGGACATCCACCGCGCCGACGTGGTGCACCGCGATCTGAAGCCGTCGAACGTCGTGCTGTCCGCCGAAGGGCCGCGCGTCATCGACTTCGGCATCTCGCGCGCCGCCGACCAGCAGACGCTGACGATGACGGGGCGGGTCATCGGCACTCCCCCGTTCATGTCGCCGGAGCAGCTCCAGACGCCGCGCGGTGTCGGTCCCTCGTCGGACGTCTTCTCGCTCGGCACGCTGCTGGTGTACGCGGCGACGGGGCAGGGGCCCTTCGACGCGGACAGCCCGTACATGACCGCGTACCAAGTCGTGCACGAGGCTCCGACCCTCGACGACGTCCCGGGCGCGCTGCGTACGGCCGTCGAGCCCTGCCTCGCCAAGGACCCCGCCGTCCGGCCCACCATCGACGAGCTCCTCGTCCGGCTGCGGGACCTGCCGGTGGACCTCGGGGCGGCGGCCGGGGACGGCGGAAGCCGGACGCGGGACACGGACACGCAGCACCATCTGTCGGACACCTCGGGCGCCACGGGCGCATCGAGCGCCGCCGGCACCTCAAGCGCCCCTGGCGCCGCGAGCGCCTCTGACAGCTCGGGCACCTCTGACGGCTCTGGCCCCGCGCCCGCCCGTGGTCTCGGCGGGCGGCTGCGCCGCCGCTGGCGGCCCGTGCTCGCCGCGGTCCTGGGCGTCGCCGTGATCGCCGGCTGTGTCGCGCTGCTCAGGCCGGGCGCGGACGGCCCCGGCGGAGACGGTCCTGACGACAACGGGCGCAACATGGCGGTGGTCGGTTCGCCGCTCCCCCACGGTTTCAAGGCCTGGCGGCAGACGGTGCCGCCGGGCGGGGCGAAGCTCCCGGACGAGCTGCGCTGCGTGCCGCGGGGCGACTCGGCGTACTGCGGGGGCGGCGGTGTCATCGCCACCCGGATCCGCGTCGCCGACGGCCACCGGATGTGGACGGCGCACCACCCGGGCGTCCCCATGCAGAACACGTATCTGGTCGGCGTGTCCGGGAACACGGTCCTCGGCTACCGGCTGCTCCCGGACGACTCGGGCCCCGGCGAGGTCGTGGCCCTCGACGCGGCCCGGGGCAAGGAGCTGTGGTCGGCCCGGTTCGGCAGCAAGTCGATGGCCGTGACGGGCCGTTCCGACGACGCCGAGGTGATCGGCTCCACCGTGGTCATGCTCAACGCGGCCCGTACGCACGTCGAGGGCCGCGCGGTCCGCTCCGGGAAGGTGCTGTGGAGGACCCCGGTCCCGGCGGGCGCCGTCTGCTCGCCGCTCACCGCCGGGGGCCAGGCCCACGTGATGTGTGCTCCCGCCACCGAGGTGGAGGCCACCGCGATCCGGCACGCCACGGTGCGCGGCCTCGATCCCGCGTCCGGGACCTTCGGCAGGGCGGTCGCCCTCCGAGGGCCGCTCCAGGTGCTCGGCGCGTACGACGGACGGCTCGTCCTGGCCAAGGAGCGGGTGGGCGAGATCGGCGTCGTCGAGTACGAGTCGGTCGTCCACGTGGACGTGGCGCGGGGCAAGGCCACGACGGCCCGGCTGCCGAAGCGCTACGGCGGCTCCCCGAGCCTGGCCGCCGGGACGGTGTACTTCACCGAGCAGAACGGCGAGGTCAGCGCGGTCGACGCGGTGACCGGCAAGCTCCGGTGGACCCGGCAGGCGGGCGTGGAGGGGGCGTCGGGTCCGGTCGCCGGGCCCGGGGCGCTGTACTTCAGCTCGGCGAGCGGCCGCGTCGCCGCGCTCGCGCCGCGCGACGGCAGGCGCCTCTGGACGGCCGACCCCAAGGCCAACGGCTCCGCGGAGGTGGGCACGAGCCCGCGCGTCGCCCTCGCGGGCCGCGCGGCGATCGTGACCGGGGCCGGGAACCTGGTGTACGCGTTCGACACGGCGAAGCCGCCGAAGTCCGGGTGAACCCCGGGCCCGGCGGCCTCCCGTACCGGAAGCACCACAGGTCAGCGGCGCCGGTCAGCGTTACGGCGCCCCTCAGCAGCGCGGCGCCACGTAGCCGTTGCTGCCCGTGCGCACATAGGTGTCGGAGACATAGCGTCCGCTGCCGATGCGGTCCCAGATCTTCGACGTCCCGGTGGGGCCGGTCACCGTCTCGCCGGGCTTCTGGCAGCCGATGGTGACGAAGGTGCCCGCGGAGAGGCGGCCGACCTTGTCGTACGCGGTGCCGGGGCCCGAGCGGACGTTGACGTCCTCGACGATCGCGTACCGCCGGGCCGTCGCCGCCTCTATCGTCAGTGCCGCCCCGTCCGCCACATCCGCGGTCGCGGGCATCGTCAGTTCTTCGCTGCTCATGGTGATCCCCCGTGTGTCCCCGTGTTCCACGTGAAACGGGCGGCGCGGGCCGCCCATGGCATGTACTCCACACCATAGACGCGCCCGCGCGCCACGCCAGTTGCAGGACAAACAGGGACAGTCGGCCCGTGAGCGGCGGGCCGGATCCGCCGCGGCGGGGCGTCAGCCCAGCCGCGACACGTCGCGCACCGCCCCCTTGTCCGCGCTCGTCGCCATCGCCGCGTACGCCCGCAGGGCCGCGGAGACCTTGCGCTCGCGGGACTTGGGCGCGTACGTGCCGCCGAGGGCCTCGCGGCGGCGGGCCAGCTCGGCGTCGTCGACCAGGAGCTCGATCGAGCGGCCCGGGATGTCGATGCGGATGCGGTCACCGTCCTCGACGAGGGCGATGGTGCCGCCGGACGCGGCCTCCGGCGACGCGTGCCCGATGGACAGGCCCGACGTACCGCCGGAGAAGCGGCCGTCGGTGACCAGGGCGCAGGCCTTGCCGAGGCCGCGGCCCTTGAGGAAGGAGGTGGGGTAGAGCATCTCCTGCATGCCGGGGCCGCCCTTGGGGCCCTCGTAGCGGATGACGACGACGTCGCCCTCCTTGACCTGCTTGTTCAGGATCTTCTCCACGGCCTCCTCCTGCGACTCGCAGACGACGGCCGGGCCCTCGAAGGTCCAGATGGACTCGTCGACGCCCGCGGTCTTCACGACGGCGCCGTCGACGGCCAGGTTCCCCTTGAGGACGGCGAGGCCGCCGTCCTGGGAGTAGGCGTGGGCGACGTCGCGGATGCAGCCGTTCGCGGCGTCCGTGTCGAGGGTCTCCCAGCGCTCGGACTGCGAGAAGGCCTCGGCGGAACGCTTGCAGCCGGGGGCCGCGTGCCACAGCTCCAGGGCCTCGGGGGCCACGGAGCCGCCGCGCACGTCCCAGGCGTCGAGCCACTGCTTGATGGAGGGCGAGTGGACGGTGTGCACGTCCTCGTTGAGGAGGCCGCCGCGGTACAGCTCGCCGAGGATCGCGGGGATGCCGCCCGCGCGGTGCACGTCCTCCATGTAGTACGTGCCCTGCGGCGCCACGTTCGGGGCGACCTTGGCCAGGCAGGGGACGCGGCGCGAGACGGCGTCGATGTCGGTCAGGTCGTAGCCGACCTCGGCCTCCTGGGCGGCGGCCAGGAGGTGCAGGATCGTGTTGGTGGAGCCGCCCATGGCGATGTCGAGGGCCATGGCGTTCTCGAAGGCGGCGTGGGTCGCGATGTTGCGCGGCAGGACGGAGGCGTCGTCCCCGTCGTAGTAGCGCTTGGTGATCTCGACGACCGTCGCGCCCGCCCGCTCGTACAGGGCCCTGCGGGCGGTGTGGGTGGCGAGCACCGAGCCGTTGCCCGGCAGGGACAGGCCGATGGCCTCGGTCAGGCAGTTCATCGAGTTGGCCGTGAACATGCCGGAACAGGAGCCGCAGGTCGGGCAGGCGTTCTCCTCGATGCGGAGGATGTCCTCGTCCGAGACGTTCTCGTTCGACGCGTCGACCATCGCGTCGATCAGGTCGAGCTTGCGGACGGTGCCGTTGACCAGGGTCGCCTTGCCCGCCTCCATGGGGCCGCCGGAGACGAAGACCGTCGGGATGTTGAGGCGCAGGGCGGCCATCAGCATGCCGGGCGTGATCTTGTCGCAGTTCGAGATGCAGATCAGGGCGTCGGCGCAGTGGGCCTCCACCATGTACTCGACGGAGTCGGCGATCAGGTCGCGGGAGGGCAGGCTGTAGAGCATGCCGCCGTGGCCCATCGCGATGCCGTCGTCCACGGCGATCGTGTTGAACTCGCGCGGGATGCCGCCCGCCTCCCGGACGGCCTCGCTGACGATGCGGCCGACCGGCGCCAGGTGGGTGTGGCCGGGCACGAACTCGGTGAAGGAGTTGGCGACGGCGATGATCGGCTTGCGGCCGATGTCCGCGCCCGGTACCCCGGAGGCCCGCATCAGGGCGCGGGCGCCCGCCATGTTGCGTCCGTGGGTGACTGTGCGGGACCTCAGCTCGGGCATCGTCGCTCGCTCCTTCAGGGGCAGATCTCGATACGGCCATCGATACAGCTGTCGATGCGCGTGCCGGTACAGCTGCCTGTACAGCTGTCGGTACAGCTCTCGACACGGCCGAGCGTACGCCGATGATCCAAGATCCGGACAGGGTGTCCGGATGGCGGGACGGCCGTCTCATGCTCCCTGCCGTGGATCCGCGGCGATCTACGACGAATCCGCGGCGGATACGCGACGAATCCGCGGCGAATCTGCGGCCGGTACACGGCGGATACGCGGCCGGTACGCGGCGGATCCGCGGCGGATACGCGCCGTCAGGCCGGTCCCGGGAAGCCCGTCAGATGCCCCTGGACCACCGGCGCCACCCGCGCCACCAGCTCCTCCAGGTCCGCCGACGCCAGCGGCTCCACCTGGATGACGTAGCGGAGCATCGCGACGCCCACCAGCTGGGCCGCCGCCAGTTCGGCGCGCAGCTCCGCGTCGGGCAGGTCGAGGGTGCCGGCGATGCGGGACAGGAGCTGGGTGGAGACCAGGCGGCGGAAGACCGCGGCGGCCGTCTCGTTGTTGACCGCCGAGCGGACGATCGCGAGCAGCGGCGTGCGGGTGGCCGGATCCTCCCAGACACCGAGGACGAAGCGGGTCAGACGCTCGCCGACGGCGTCGAGCGGGCCGTCCTGGATCGCGGCCGGGGCCTGCAGCGCGGGTGCGAAGGAGACCTCGACGGCCGCCGCGAAGAGCTGCTCCTTCGTGCCGAAGTAGTGGTGCACGAGGGCGGAGTCGACGCCCGCCGCCTTGGCGATGGCACGTACGGAGGTCTTCTCGTAGCCGTGCGCGGAGAACTGGTCGCGGGCCGCGTCCAGGATCGTCTCGCGGGTGGCGGGCCCGCGCTCGGTCTGGGTGCGCGAGGGGCGGCCCCGGCGCCGGGGCGCGGCGGCGCTCGCCGTCACGGGCGCGGCACCTTCGCCGACGACGCCAGGTGCAGCCGGGTGAAGGCCAGGGCCTCGGCGAGGTCGGCCTCGCGCTCGGCGCTGGACATGGCGCGGCGGGTGTTGACCTCGATGACCACGTGGCCGTCGAAGCCGGAGGTGGCGAGGCGCTCCAGGAGCGCGGCGCAGGGCTGGGTGCCGCGGCCGGGCACGAGGTGCTCGTCCTTCGCGGAGCCCCTGCCGTCGGCGAGGTGGACGTGGCCGAGCCGGTCGCCCATGCGGTCGACCATCTGCAGGGCGTCCGTACGGGCGGTGGCGGTGTGGCTGAGGTCTATCGTGAAGTGGCGGTAGTCGTCCTTGGTGACGTCCCAGTCGGGGGCGTACGCGAGCATCTCGCGGTCGCGGTAGCGCCAGGGGTACATGTTCTCCACGGCGAAGCGCACGTCCGTCTCCTCGGCCATCCGCCAGATCCCCTGGACGAAGTCCCGGGCGTAGCCGCGCTGCCAGCGGAAGGGCGGGTGTACGACGACCGTCGACGCGTCCAGCTTCTCGGCGGCGGCCCGGGCGCGCTGGAGCTTCACCCAGGGGTCGGTGGACCAGACGCGCTGGGTGATCAGGAGGCAGGGCGCGTGCACCGCGAGGATGGGGATCTGGTGGTAGTCGCTGAGGCGGCGCAGGGCTTCGATGTCCTGGCTGACGGGATCGGTCCACACCATGACCTCGACGCCGTCGTAGCCGAGGCGCGCCGCGATCTCGAAGGCCGTCGCCGTCGACTCCGGATAGACCGAGGCGGTCGACAGGGCGACCTTCGCGTCCGGGATGCGCACGACTGGTTCCACCACGGGGAACAGCGTACGGGGCCCTGCGAGGGAGCGGGGAGGTGGTGTCCGGCCCGGCCCGGCCCCGTGCCGGGCCCGGGGGCCTCGGCCCCCGCCGCCCCGCGCCTCGCCCTCACGCCGGACGGGCTGGATGCTCCCTGCGGCGCCGTCGTGGCCCACCGCGCTGACGCGCTTGTCCTCAAACGCCGGACAGGCTGGATCTTCCCTGCGGCGCCGTTGCCATTCATCACGCTGACGCGCTCGTCCTCAAACGCCGGACGGGCTGGGGTGGCCGGTGTGGGGTGGATCTTGGGTGCGGGTGGCTCCACCGGAGGGTGGCGGTTGTTGAGGCGGCACGCCAGATCCGGGCCGCGGGCCCGTAAGGAGGATGCCGGGGCGCGCCGGGTCCGGGGGCGGGCTGCCCCGTCGGGTCCCGGTACGGACCCTCACGGGGCTTCCGGGCCGCACGGCACCCCCGGGCCGCAACCGGCGACCATCTCAGCCCGTCCGGCGTTTGAGGACGAGGCGCGGAGCGCCGAAAAGGCGGGGGCACGGGGGCGGCAGCCCCCGGGATCGGGAAGGGGCGGGCCTGGGGCACCCCGTGAGGGATCAGCGCGCGGGCAAGTGGTCCAAGCGCCGCAGAATCACACCCTCCCGCAGGGCCCAGGGGCAGATCTCCACGGACTCGACCCCGAAGAGATCCATCGCGCCCTCCGCGACCAGCGCACCCGCGAGCAACTGCCCGGCCCGCCCCTCGGACACCCCGGGAAGCTCGGACCGCTCCCCCACGGTCATCGCGGCCAGCTGCGGAACCCAGTCCTCCAGAGACTTCCGCTTCAGCTCGCGCTGCACGTAGAGCCCCTCCGTGGAGCGCGCCGCACCACCGAGCCTGGCGAGCTGCTTGAAGGTCTTGGACGTGGCCACGACGTGGTCGGGGCTGCCGAGGCGGCTGAACTCCCCCACGGTCCGCGCGATCTGCGCCCGCACGTGGCGGCGCAGGGCCCGGACGTCCCCCGGCTCCGGCGGGTCCTCCGGCAGCCACGCGGCGGTGAGCCGCCCGGCGCCGAGCGGCAGGCTGACCGCGGCGTCGGGCTCCTCGTCCATGCCGTACGCGATCTCCAGGGAGCCGCCGCCGATGTCGAGGACGAGCAGCTTGCCCGCGGACCAGCCGAACCAGCGGCGGACGGCGAGGAAGGTGAGCCGGGCCTCCTCCTCGCCGGTGAGGACCTGGAGGTCGACGCCGGTCTCGGCGCGCACCCGGGCGAGGACGTCGTCGGCGTTGGTGGCCTCGCGCACGGCGGAGGTCGCGAACGGCAGCAGGTCCTCGACGCCCTTGTCCTCGGCGGCCTGGAGGGCGTCACGCACCGTGGCGATGAGCTGATCGACGCCTTCGGGGCCGATCGCGCCCGCCGGGTCGAGCAGTTGGGCAAGGCGCAGGTCGGCCTTGTGGGAGTGCGCGGGCAGCGGTCGTGCGCCGGGGTGGGCGTCCACCACCAGCAGATGCACCGTGTTCGAACCCACGTCGAGGACACCGAGTCTCATATACGGAACGCTACTGCGCTCACGGCTTTCGCTGGTCCCGGGGCGGGTGTGAGCACGCATACCCTGGAGGCGTGCCAAAGACGAAAAAGGCGAAGGCCGACAAAACGAAGTCCGCGCGCTCATCGGAGCCCTCGGACCTGTCGGCGCCGCCCGCGCGCGGCGGCGCGGACGGCAAGGCGAGCAAGGAGAGCAAGGCGGACAGGGCAGCCGAGGGAGCGAAGGGCGAGAAGACGGCCAAGGCGGGCAAGAAGGACAAGGCCGGTAAGGCCGGCCGCGCCGACAAGGCCGTGCGGAAGCTCCGCAGGGCGGCCGACGGCGCCGTGCCAGCCGACGACGAGAAGGGCCTCGACTTCCCCCGGGCGTGGGTGGAGTTCCCCGATCCGGCGGACGAGGAGCAGATCTTCCGCTGCGACCTGACGTGGCTGACGTCCCGCTGGACCTGCGTCTTCGGCAGCGGCTGCCAGGGCATCCAGGCGGGCCGCGCCGACGACGGCTGCTGCACGCTCGGCGCGCACTTCTCCGACGAGGACGACGAGAAGCGGGTCGCCACCTTCGTGGAGCGCCTTACGCCCGACATCTGGCAGCACCACGACGTGGGCCGGGAGACCGGCTGGGTGTCGCAGGACGAGGACGGCGAGCGCCAGACGCGGCCGTACAACGGCTCGTGCGTCTTCCAGAACCGCCCCGGCTTCGCGGGCGGCGCGGGCTGCTCGCTGCACATCCTGGCGCTCAAGGAGGGCCGGGAGCCGCTGGAGACCAAGCCGGACGTGTGCTGGCAGCTGCCGGTGCGGCGGACCTACGACTGGATCGAGCGGCCGGACGACACCAAGGTGCTCCAGGTGTCCATCGGCGAGTACGACCGCAGGGGCTGGGGCCCGGGCGGCCACGACCTGCACTGGTGGTGCACCTCGGCGACCTCGGCGCACGGGGCGGGCGATCCCGTGTACGTCTCCTACCGGCCGGAGCTGATCGAGCTGATGGGCAAGGCGGGCTACGACCGGCTCGTGGAGCTGTGCGAGGCGCGCCTGGCCTCGCAGCTGCCGCTGCTGGCTCCGCATCCGGCCGACCCGCCGCGCGCCTAGCGGGGCCGCTCAGCCCTGGCCCGGGCCGCCGTCGCTCGGCGGGGGCGTGGAGCCGGGGTCCGAGGGGCTCGGCGCGGGGTCGGTGGGCGCCGGGTCCGTGGGGGTCGGGTCGGGGTCGGGCGGGGTCGGGGTCGGGTCGCCGTCCCCGCTGGGGGTGGGCGTCGGGTCCGGGTCGGCGGGGCCCGGGCGGGTCGGCGTCGGACGGGGGCGGGGGTGGCTGGGCCGGGAACTGCCGTACCCCTCGATGGAGATGACGGCTCCCGAGGGTGCGATCGTGACGCGCGCGCTCCAGTGGCCGGGCGGCTCGCGGTCGTCGTCGACGTACACCCGGATGGTGAACGAATCGCCCGGCGCGAGCGTTCCCGACGCGTGGCTCAGGAGGAGCCAGGGCGCTCCGGTGCTCGCGGACCAGCGCACCGGCGAACTCCCGGACGCGGTCAGCGTGATGAGGGTGACGCCGCCGTTCGACCGGGCCTGGACGCCGATGCGGCCCGCGCCCGGCGCGGCGGGGGCTCCGGGGCTGATGACCTCCACGGAGACGCCGGGGCCGCCGGGGCCGGCGGCGAAGCGGGGGTCGGGGGTGGTCCTGGCGTTGCCCGCGTTCTCGTAGCTGTCGCGGCCGCGGGAGCCGTCGCGGCCGCCGTCGTCGGCCTCGGAGGCGCTGGACGCGCGGCCGTCGGTGCCCTCGCCGGTCAGGGGGGCGCCCCGGTAGGCGGCCCACAGGGCGAGGACGGGAGCGGCCACGACGGTGGCGACGACCGTGGTCGTGACGGCACGCGCGCGGAAGCGCTCCCGGCGGGCCGCGTGGTCCTTGGGGTCCATGGGGAAGCCGCGCCGGTCGAAGCGGGGTCCGCCGCGGTTCCTGCGAGGGGCGCGCGGGGCGTGGGCCATGGCGTGGTGCAGGGCCGCGCGCGGGGCTTCGATCAGGGGCAGCGCGGCCGGGGTGACGGCCGTGCCGGGCCAGGCTCCGGCGCCGGCGCGCTCGGCGGTGCGGCGGCAGCGCGGACAGTCGTCGACGTGCCGGACGAGCTCGCGGCGCAGGGCGGTGCCGAGGAGGACCTGGTTGTCACCGGTGAGGCGGGCGACGATGGGGCAGGTGCCGGTCTCGACGACGGCGAGCGCGGCGCGGGTGCGCTCCACCTCGCAGGCGGCGGACGCGAGCAGTTCGCGCGCTGCCGTGAGGTCCAGGCCGAGGACGGCGGCGACCTCCTTGGGCGCGAGCTGGTGGCGGACGGCGAGCTCCAGGGCCTCGCGCTGCTCGGGTGTCGTACCGGCGGCCTCGGGCCAGGCCAGCTGGGCGAGCTCGCGGCGGCGGGCGCGCTCGGCCTCGTCCGCGGGCGGCGCCTCCGTGGTGTGCGGGGGCGCGGGCGGGATCTTGCCCGACCCGGCCGCGTGCGCCCCTTGGCGGCCGCCCTTGCGGGCCTCGGCGAGGACGCGCAGACACATCCAGCGGGCGAGTGCGTACAGCCACGCGCGCGTGTCGCCGTCCGGCCGGGCCCCGCGGCGCTCGGCGAGCGCGAGGACGTCGCCGAGGGCGGTGGTGGCGGTGTCGTGGTCGCACAGGACGGACAGGCAGTACGTGAACAGGCCGTCCAGGAACGGTTCGTAGGGCGCGGCGGGCGCCTGCGGGACCGGGCGCGGCACCACGCGGCTGCGGGGGCCCGCGTAGGCACGGTGCGCGCCGGTGGTGTGCGTGGGGACTTCCGGACTGCTGCTCATCACCCGTGCGAAGTTAGGCGCATAATGCCGGGGGCTTCCTCCCCCTTGAGCACATTTAATCCTTACGGGTGAACAGATCCCTCAAAAGGGGACAGGAAGCCACGATTCCGTTGTCTGTTCGAGCCGTGCCGCGTCGGAGGGGCGCGATTGTGGGCCCTGGCGGGCCGGGGTGGCCCCCGGTGGCGCGGCCTGGCGGGGGCCCGGCGGGCGGCCCGTAGGCACGGAACGGGCGGGGCCCGGCGGCGTTGTCAGTGGCTGCCGCTACGGTTTCGTCCCATGGCTGCCCGTACGAAAACCGCCAAGGACCGTCCGTCCTACCGCTGCACCGAATGCGGCTGGCAGACGGCCAAATGGCTCGGCCGCTGCCCCGAGTGCCAGGCCTGGGGCACGGTCGAGGAGTACGGCGCGCCCGCGGTGCGCACCACCACGCCCGGCCGCGTCACCACCTCCGCGCTGCCCATCGGCCAGGTCGACGGCCGCCAGGCCACCGCACGCTCCACCGGCGTCCCCGAGCTCGACCGCGTCCTCGGCGGCGGCCTGGTGCCCGGCGCCGTGGTGCTGCTCGCGGGCGAGCCCGGCGTCGGCAAGTCCACGCTGCTGCTCGACGTCGCGGCGAAGGCGGCCACGGACGGCCACCGCACGCTCTATGTGACCGGCGAGGAGTCGGCCAGCCAGGTCCGGCTGCGCGCCGACCGCATCGGCGCGCTCGCCGACGACCTGTATCTGGCGGCGGAGACCGACCTGGCCGCGGTCCTCGGCCACTTGGACGCGGTGAAGCCGTCGCTGCTGATCCTGGACTCGGTGCAGACGGTCGCGTCCCCGGAGATCGACGGCGCGCCCGGCGGCATGGCGCAGGTCCGCGAGGTCGCCGGGGCCCTCATCCGCGCCTCCAAGGAGCGCGGCATGTCCACGCTCCTGGTCGGCCACGTCACCAAGGACGGCGCGATCGCGGGCCCCCGCCTCCTGGAGCACCTCGTGGACGTGGTGCTGCACTTCGAGGGCGACCGGCACGCGCGCCTGCGCCTGGTCCGCGGCGTCAAGAACAGATACGGGGCGACGGACGAGGTCGGCTGCTTCGAGCTGCACGACGAGGGCATCGTCGGCCTCGCCGACCCCAGCGGCCTGTTCCTCACCCGCCGCGCCGAGCCCGTGCCCGGCACCTGTCTGACGGTGACCCTGGAGGGCCGCCGCCCGCTGGTCGCCGAGGTGCAGGCGCTCACCGTGGACTCCCAGATCCCCTCGCCGCGCCGCACCACATCGGGCCTGGAGACGTCCCGGGTGTCGATGATGCTGGCCGTCCTGGAGCAGCGCGGCCGCATCAGCGCCCTCGGCAAGCGCGACATCTACAGCGCGACGGTCGGCGGCGTGAAGCTGTCCGAGCCCGCCGCCGACCTCGCCGTGGCGCTCGCGCTGGCCTCCGCCGCCAGCGACACCCCGCTGCCGAAGAACCTGGTCGCGATCGGTGAGGTGGGCCTCGCGGGCGAGGTCAGACGGGTCACCGGGGTGCAGCGCAGACTGGCCGAGGCGCACCGCCTGGGCTTCACGCACGCGCTCGTACCGGCCGACCCCGGGAAGGTTCCGGCCGGTATGAAGGTCACCGAAGTCGCCGACATGGGCGACGCGCTGCGCGTCCTTCCGAGATCGCGTCGCCGAGAGGCCCCACGGGAGGAGGAGGACCGCCGGTAGACTTTGCCCTGGTCTCGCCCGTCCGTACGAACGCATGCGTGCGGCAGAGGGTCGGCCGAGCCTCGGACAACCTGCGACCGGAGGAGTGCAGTGGCAGCCAACGACCGGGCAGCGGTTCCCGGGAAGCCCGGTGGCGGCTCCGGTGCCGACGGGCTGATGCGCGCCTCCCTGAGCGCGGTCGCGCCGGGCACGGCCCTGCGGGACGGCCTGGAGCGCATCCTGCGGGGCAACACGGGCGGGCTCATCGTCCTCGGCTCCGACAAGACAGTCGAGTCGATGTGCACGGGCGGATTCGTCCTGGACGTCGAGTTCACCGCGACGCGCCTGCGCGAGCTGTGCAAGCTCGACGGCGGCATCGTGCTCTCCTCGGACCTGTCGAAGATCCTGCGGGCGGGCGTCCAGCTGGTGCCGGACCCGACGATCCCCACGGAGGAGACCGGCACGCGGCACCGCACGGCGGACCGCGTGAGCAAGCAGGTCGGCTTCCCCGTCGTGTCCGTGTCCCAGTCGATGCGCCTGGTCGCGCTGTACGTGGACGGACAGCGCCGGGTCCTTGAGGACTCGGCGGCGATCCTGTCACGTGCCAACCAGGCCCTCGCCACCCTGGAGCGCTACAAGCTCCGCCTCGACGAGGTCGCGGGCACGCTCTCCGCCCTGGAGATCGAGGACCTGGTGACCGTGCGGGACGTCACCGCCGTCGCGCAGCGCCTCGAAATGGTGCGCCGCATCGCCACCGAGATCGCCGAGTACGTGGTGGAGCTGGGCACCGACGGCCGTCTCCTCGCCCTCCAGCTCGACGAGTTGATCGCGGGCGTGGAGCCCGAGCGCGAGCTCGTCGTCCGGGACTACGTCCCCGAGCCCACGGCCAAGCGCTCGCGCACCGTCGACGAGGCACTGGCCGAGCTGGACTCCCTGACCCACGCCGAGCTCCTGGAACTGTCCACCGTGGCCCGCGCGTTGGGCTACACGGGCTCGCCCGAGACCCTCGACTCCGCCGTCTCGCCGCGCGGCTTCCGCCTCCTGGCGAAGGTGCCCCGGCTGCCCGGCGCCATCATCGAGCGCCTGGTGGAGCACTTCGGCGGCCTCCAGAAGCTGCTGGCCGCGAGCGTCGACGACCTCCAGACCGTGGACGGCGTCGGCGAGGCCCGGGCGCGCAGCGTGCGCGAGGGGCTCTCACGGCTCGCGGAGTCGTCGATCCTCGAGCGGTACGTCTAGCCTTCAGCGGGCCGCAGGCGCCGGGGTCGGGCCCCGGCGCCCCTTCCGTCGCTCCGCGACGGGGCTCTCCCCGGCCGGCCGGTCAGTCGGCGGTCAGGACGAAGGACGCGCGGTCCGAGCCGAGGGCCTCGGACTTGGCCTCCACCAGATAGGTGTCGGGCTTCGCCGTCCCCGCGGGAGGCGTGGCGCACTGGGGCGCGCTGGCCTTCAGGTCCCACTCGACGACGTGCGAGACCCGGCCGCCGCCGGGAACCCGGAAGAGCAGGCTCGTACCGCCCGCGGCGGGGCAGTCGTCGGACGACCAGATCTCGTCGCCCGAGCCGGACTGAGTGATCGTCAGGACCGCGCCCTTGGCGCCGAGATCGACCTTGCAGGCCTTGCTGCCGGTGTTCACCGCGGTCAGTTCGAGCTTCGGCTTCTGCCCGGCCTCGTACTCGTTCCGCAGGCTGCGCAGCTTCAACTTCACGGCGCCCGGCGCGCAGTTGGGGAGCGTCGAGCCCGCCGGGAGCCGGCTGCCGGAGCCGCCGCCGCCCTTCGCGCCGTCGTCGGAGCCGGAACCGGCGCCGCCGGAGTCCTCGCCCGAGCCGCCGCCGGAGCCGGAGTCCCCGCCGCCGCCCGACCCGCCGGACCCGCCGGAACCACCGGAGCCGCCGGAGCCGCCGGAGCCCTCCGACTCGTCCCGCCCGCCCGGGTGTTCGCTGATCGCGGGGCCCGAGCCGGAGGGGCCCGGCGTGATGGACGTCGCGGGGCCGTTGCCCGACGGCCCGTCAGCACCGGTCTTCCCGCCGCCCCCGCCCGAGGCGAGGGCCCAGATGACGAGGAGCAAGAGGAGTCCGAGCACGGACAGCAGAACGGCCCTCCGGCGCCAGTAGATGGAGGAGGGAAGCGGCCCGATCGGATTGCGCAGAGATCCCACGCCCAAACCTTACGAGAGAACGGCGCGTTCTCTGGCCCCACCCGCCGCCCAGGGCCACAACTTTTGCGGATCATCATCACGGTTCCGGCCACGCGCACCGCCCCGCACCCGCCCCACGCCCGGCCTGCCGTCCCGCTCGCGCCCCGTTCCCTCCCTGTCTTTCGTCAGGTCGGATATCGGTCCATCGCTGGATGTGACGATTCGAGATCCCTACGTACGGTCCGTAATCATGGACACCATGGATTCCTCCGGCCTTTACCTCGACATCACCGAGTTCGCCCACGACACCCCCGGCTGGGTGCAGCACATCGCCGAGGTGTGGACGGAACTGGGCCTGCTGCTCTTCGGCGCGCTGTTCGTCGTCGCCTGGTGGCGGGCCCGGCGCGGGGACTCGCGCGCGTTCGCGGTGGCGGTCCTGGCCCCCCTGGGCACGGCCCTCGCGTATGTGATCAGCGAGGCGGCGAAGTCCGTGGTGGACGAGGAACGGCCGTGCCGGGCCGTGAAGGGCGCGCTCACGCCGCTCGTCGAGTGCCCGCCGCACGGCGACTGGTCCTTCCCCAGCAACCACTCCACGATCGCGGGCGCCGCCGCCGTCGGCCTCGCGCTCGCCTGGCCGCGCATCGCCGCCTTCACGCTGCCGATGGCGGTCCTCATGGCCTTCTCGCGGGTCTTCGTGGGGGTGCACTACCCGCACGACGTGGCCGTCGGCCTGGTGCTCGGCGCGGTCGTCGCGTTCCTCGTGGTGCGGCTCGCCACGCGCCCCGTGGCGCGGGTCGCCGAGACGATGCGGGGGTCGCGCGCGGCGCTCGTCACCTGGTTCGCGGGCCCCGGCCCGGCCACGGCGCACGCGTCGGGGCCGTCGGCCGCACCCGCGCCCGCGTACGCGGCGTCCACGGCGTACGACACGCCCTCGCCCTACGGCGCTTCGTCGGCGTACGACACGTCGCCGACGTACGCGCCCTACTCGCCGTACGCCGACGGCGCACAGGCGACCCCGCACGCGGCAGCGCACTCCGATGCCACCCACGCCCCGTACGGTGACGGCACCCACGCCCCGTACGGCGACGCGACGCCGTACGCGTACGGCAACGGCGCGCAGGCCCCGTACGACCCGCAGGCCCCCTACGACCCGCAGGCCCCCTACGGAGAAGCGGCGTACCCGGCGCAGAGCGCGGACCCCTACGTGCCGCGCCCCCAGCAGGGCGGCTACCACCAGGGCGGCTACTACCAGGACGACTACCAGCAGGGCGACTACCAGCAGCCGCCGACGCACCGCCCCTGAGCCACTGCCCCCGACGGACCGGCCCTGTCGCACCGCCCCTGACGCACCGGCCCGTGGCCGGATCAGCCGGGGGCGCCCGGGGCGGTCCGCGCGCCGTCGTCCGCGACGAGCCCCGCCTCGTACGCGACGATCGCCGCCTGGACGCGGTTCTTGACCTCCAGGCGGTCGAGGACCGCGCTCACATACGCCTTGACCGTGCCCTCGACGAGGTGCAGGCGCGCGGCGATCTCCGGGTTGGACAGGCCCGCCCCCACCAGGCCCAGGACCTCGCGCTCGCGCGGGGTCAGCGCGGCCACGCGCGTGCGGGCGGCCGACTCGCGGCCGATGCGCCGCCCGCCGAGCCCGTCGATGACGTACCGGGCCACCTTCGGCGACAGGAACGCGGCGCCGCCCGCCACCGCCCGTACGCCGGCGATGAGTTCGTGCGGGTCCCCCGACTTCAGCAGGAAGCCGGTGGCGCCGCCGCCGAGCGCGCGGGCGACGTACGCGTCCTCGGAGAACGTCGTCAGCATCGCGACCGCCGTGCCCGGCAGCGTCCGTACGATCTCCTCGCCCGCGGCGAGGCCGTCGAGGCGGGGCATGCGGATGTCGAGGAGCGCCACGTCGGGGCGGTGCGCCTGGGCCAGTTCGATCGCCTCCCGGCCGTCGGCGGCCTCGGCGACGACCTCGATGCCGTCGCCCGCGGTGAGGATGGCCCGCACTCCCGCGCGGATCATCGCCTCGTCGTCGGCGAGCACGACCCGGATCACCGTCGCCCCCCGTCGCCGCCCGTGCCGGGGCCGCCGGACGCACCCGGCTTGGGGATCACTGTCTTGTCCACGAGCTTTCCGTTCTCGAAGCAGAGCCTGAAGTGTGCGGAGGAGGTGAAGAGTTGACCGCTGGAGCGGTAGTAGCGGCAGTCGGCGCCCGGGGGCGGCGGGCCCGGCGCCCGGTCCACGGGCGGGTCGCTCACGCCGCGCTCCGGCAGCACGGCCGCGACGTCGGCCTGCGCGGCGCCCACGCGCAGCGCCGCGAAGTCGGCGGGCCGCAGGACGGAGTGCGTCTTCGTGTACGCGTACCAGCCGAAGGTCCCGGCGATCAGCACGGCGCCGGTCGCGGCGGCGGCCCCGAAGGCGAGCACGGTGCGGCGCCGGGCGTGCGCGAGCGTCCCGGAGGGCAGCGGCACGGTGTCCGCGGGGGCGGGGGCCGCCACCGCGACGCCCGCGTCCGCCGGAATCACCGCGCGCACCCGGAAGCCCCCCGCGTGCGCCCCCGCGTCGAGGTCGCCGCCCAGGGCCGCCAGCCTGGTGTGCAGGTCCGCGAGGCCGGAGCCGCCGCCGGGGGGTGAACCGGGCTCCCGGGGCGGGCCGTTGGTGACCGTGATCGTCGTACGGGCGTCCGCGCGGGTCGCCGCGACGGTGACGGGGGCGCCGGGCGCGTACTTCGCCGCGTTGGTCAGGGCCTCCTGGACCACGCGGTAGGCGAGGCGCTCCGCCGGGCCCGGCTCCTCGGCGCCCTCCGCGACGTACCGCACCCGCAGGCCCGACTCGCCCGCGCGCGCCACCAGTTGCGCCACCGTCTCGCCGGGCGGCGCGAGCGGGGCGGGCTCGTCGCCCTCGTCCCGCAGTACGCCGATGATCTCGCGCAGCCGGTCCGTGGCGTCGGCGGCGGCGACGCGCAGGTCGCGGGCCGCCGCGCGATGGTGTTCCGGCAGGTCGGCGGCCAGCTGGAGGGCGCCCGCGCGCACCGCGATCAGGCTCAGCTCGTGGCCCAGCGAGTCGTGCATGTCCTGCGCGATGCGGGCCCGCTCCCGCAGCCGGGCCCGGTCGGCGACGATCCGCTGCTCGCGCTCCAGCTGGTCGGCGCGGGCGAGCGCGGACGCGGTCAGGGCGCGGCTCTGCCGCAGGTAGCGGCCCGCGAGCCAGGGGAAGACCGCGCCGAACAGGAGCGTGGCCATGAGCACCAGCCACTCGACGACCGGGTCGACGTCGCGCACCACCACCTTGGCGGTGCCCGCCGCCGCGACCGCCGCGAACGCCAGGAGCGCGGGCCTGGCCCGCGGGCCGTGCCTGCCGAGCAGGAACGCGAAGGCGGCCAGGGCCATGCCGTACGAGACCGTGAACAGGGAGGGGGCGGTGGCCTCGCCGGGGGCCGCGGCGAGCAGGAACGCGAGGGTGGGGCGGCGGCGCCAGATCGCGGCGGCCGCGGCGAGGGCGGCGAGGCCGCCGAGCTGTTGCCAGGCCGTGCGGGGTTCGTTCAGGCCGATCGCGTCGGCCGTCGCCGCGGGGGTGGCCAGGGCCAGCCACAGCAGGGCGTCCACATGGCGTCGGGTTCTCACCCCCTTGACGCTACGTGCCCGCGGCCGCGTCCGTACCTGTCGATCGGCAGGGGCTTCGCTCCCCCGCCCACCCGCCCTTCCGCCACGCTCCGCGCCCGTCCTCGCGTCCTCCGCTGCCGCCCGTCACCCCACCGCGCTGACGCGCTCGTCCTCAAACGCCGGACGGGCTGGAGCGGGGCGCTGGCCGCGTTCGTCGGCTACCGGGGTCCGCCCTGTGAAGGGCGGGCGGGGAAAGAGCCGGCGCACAGCGGAACCCGCCGGGACGGAGCCGGGGTCTGGCTGATGAAGGGCGGGCGGGTGGGGGAAGCCAGCGCGCAGGGGCACCCGGGACGGGCCCCACCGGGCGAAGCCGGGGTCCGGTCTGAGAAGGGCGGGCGGGTGGGGAAAGAGCCGACGCGCAGCGGCACCCGGGACAGGGCCCACCGGGCGAAGCCGGGGTTCGGCCTGAGAAGGGCGGGCGGGTGGGGGAAAAGCCGACGCGCAGCGGAACCCGGGACAGGGCCCACCAGGCGAAGCCGGGGTTTGGCCTGAGAAGGGCGGGCGGGTGGGGGAAAAGCCGACGCGCAGCGGAACCCGGGACAGGGCCCACCAGGCGAAGCCGGGGTTTGGCCTGAGAAGGGCGGGTGGGTGGGGGAAGAGCCGGCGTGCGGGGGCCGGCCGCGCCTGGGGCGGGGCCCGCCGGGGTGGGGCCGAGGGTTCAGCGCGCTGCACAGCGTGCCGCGCCGTTGGCCCGGGCCCCGGGCGCTCCGTGGCAGGATCGTGGGCATGCCGACCGCACTCGCCGCCGACCGAGCCGACAGCCGAGCCGCAGAGGGGCCCTCGTCCCACGGCCGGCTCCACTCCCCCGTCATCGCCTGGTTCGAGGCACACGCGCGTGACCTGCCGTGGCGTCGTCCGGACGCCGGGCCCTGGGGGGTCATGGTCAGCGAGTTCATGCTCCAGCAGACGCCCGTCGCCCGGGTCCTGCCCGTGTACGAGCAGTGGGTCGCCCGCTGGCCGCGCCCGGCCGACCTGGCCAAGGAGGCGCCCGGTGAGGCCGTGCGCGCCTGGGGGCGGCTCGGCTATCCGCGCCGCGCGCTGCGCCTGCACGGGGCGGCCGTCGCCATAACGGAGCGCCACGGCGGCGACGTACCGACGCAGCACGCGCAGCTGCTCGCGCTGCCCGGCATCGGCGAGTACACGGCGGCGGCCGTCGCGTCCTTCGCGTACGGGCAGCGGCACGCCGTGCTCGACACGAACGTGCGGCGCGTGTTCGCGCGGGCCGTGACCGGCGTGCAGTACCCGCCGAACGCCACCACCGCCGCCGAGCGCAAGCTCGCCCGCGCGCTGCTGCCCGAGGACGAGGCGACCGCCGCGCGCTGGGCCGCCGCGTCCATGGAGCTGGGCGCGCTGGTGTGCACCGCCAAGAACGAGGACTGCGGGCGCTGCCCGATCGCCGCGCACTGCGCGTGGCTCACGGCGGGCAAGCCCGCGCACGAGGGCCCCGCGCGCCGCGGCCAGACGTACGCCGGTACGGACCGCCAGGTGCGCGGCAAGCTGCTCGCGGTGCTCCGCGAGGCCGTGACGCCGGTGCCGCAGTCGGCGCTCGACCGGGTGTGGGACGAGCCGGTGCAGCGGGCCCGCGCGCTGGACGGGCTCGTCGCCGACGGTCTGGTGGAGCCCCTGCCGGACGGGTTCTACCGGCTGCCGCTGACCTGAGACCGGTCGCCCCGGGGGCCGCCGCAGGGCGTCCGCAACAAGCCCCCTGGCGACAAAACGGGCAACCTCTCCCACATGGAGCTGCGGATTTACGTCTGTCCTACTTCTGTTACACAACCGACGTACAGCCGTGCGTCCGCCGCTGGCTGCTCCGCACAGCGCCGTGACAACGCCTCCGTAACTTCATTCCCGTACCGCACAGACAAGGGATCGCGGTCAGCGAACCGGGGACGAACGGGAACGGAGGCGGTTGGGAATGGCGCACGGCGAGGTGCTCGAGTTCGAAGAGTACGTCCGCACTCGGCAGGACGCCCTGCTGCGCAGCGCCCGACGGCTCGTCCCGGACCCCGTGGACGCCCAGGACCTGCTGCAGACGGCGCTCGTGCGGACGTACGGCCGCTGGGACGGCATAGCCGACAAGCGGCTCGCGGACGCCTATCTGCGCCGCGTCATGATCAACACGCGTACCGAGTGGTGGCGTGCCCGCAAGCTCGAAGAGGTGCCGACCGAGCAGCTGCCGGACGCCTCCGTGGACGACTCCACCGAGCAGCACGCGGACCGCGCCCTGCTGATGGACATCATGAAGGTGCTCGCCCCCAAGCAGCGCAGCGTCGTCGTGCTGCGACACTGGGAGCAGATGTCCACCGAGGAGACGGCCGCCGCGCTCGGCATGTCGGCCGGGACGGTCAAGAGCACGCTGCACCGGGCGCTCGCCCGGCTCCGCCAGGAGCTGGAGAGCCGCGACCTGGACGCCCGCGTGTTCGAACGTGAGGAGCGGGAGCGTTGCGCGGCCTGAGTGCCCGGGCCACCCGAACCGGCCGGACCGGTCGGGCGGGACAGGACAGACGAACGGGTGTGAGTCCGAAGGCGGGGAGTACGGCGGTGGCCGTGCTCGCCGCCCTCGGGCTTTTGCTCGCCGTGACGAGCTGCTCCGCGGGCGGCTCCGGCACCCGTGACGAGGGCCCGGCGCGCACCGGGGCCGTGGCCTCGGCCTCCCCCTCGGAGTCGCCGTCCCCCGCCCCCAAGAACGTCGACGCGGTCCAGCTCGTGAAGAGCGACCCGAAGGTCAGCCTCGCCGTGAAGCGGGACCTGAAGCCGTGCACCGAGGACGAGTACCCGGTGGACGTCTCGTACGGCAACCTGACCGGAGCAGCGTCGTCCGACATCGTCGTGAACGTGCTGACCTGTGGTGACGCCGTGGGCATCGGAAGTTACGTGTATCGCCCCGACGGCAAGAAGTACAAGAATGTCTTCGTCGACGAGCAGCCTCCCGTCTATGCCGAGATCGACCGCGGCGACCTGGTCGTCAGCAAGCAGCTGTACGGCAAGGACGGCTCGGTGGCGGAGCCCACGGGCGAGGACGTCATCACGTACCGCTGGGCGACGGACCACTTCACCGAGCGGGGCCGCGTCCGCAACAACTACAGCAGCGCGGTGGGCGGCGAG
The DNA here is from genome assembly GCF_006088715.1 of Streptomyces sp. YIM 121038. Classification (NCBI taxonomy): domain Bacteria; kingdom Bacillati; phylum Actinomycetota; class Actinomycetes; order Kitasatosporales; family Streptomycetaceae; genus Streptomyces; species Streptomyces sp. YIM 121038. The sequence continues at coordinate 5,505,083 of NZ_CP030771.1, read as the reverse complement.
CCCACCCCTTCGAGCGACAACTGAGCCACGCCCGCCGCACGACCCGAGACCCACCCGGACCGGACAGTGACCACCCCGACCGCCCTGACCACCTCGAACTGAGAGCACCCGATGGCAGAACACACCCATGTCCTGTTCGTCGAGGACGACGACGTCATCCGCGAAGCCACGCAGCTCGCCCTGGAGCGCGACGGCTTCGTGGTCACCGCCATGCCCGACGGACTGCTCGGCCTGGACGCGTTCCGGGCCGACCGGCCCGACATCGCGCTGCTCGACGTGATGGTGCCCGGCATGGACGGCGTCTCGCTGTGCCGCCGCATCCGCGAGGAGTCCACGGTCCCGGTCATCATGCTGTCGGCCCGGGCCGACTCCATCGACGTCGTCCTCGGCCTGGAGGCGGGCGCCGACGACTACGTGACCAAGCCGTTCGACGGCGCCGTCCTGGTCGCCCGCATCCGCGCCGTCCTGCGCCGCTTCGGGCACGCCAGCGGCTCCGGCACGGGGGCGGCCGCGTCCCAGGACCAGGGTCCCGGGGACGGCGGGGTGCTGACCTTCGGCGACCTGGAGATCGACACCGAGGGCATGGAGGTGCGCCGCGGCGGCCAGCCGGTCGCCCTGACGCCGACGGAGATGCGGCTGCTGCTCGAGTTCTCCTCCGCCCCGGGCACCGTCCTCTCCCGCGACAAGCTCCTGGAGCGCGTCTGGGACTACGGCTGGGGCGGCGACACGCGCGTCGTCGACGTCCATGTGCAGCGGCTGCGCACGAAGGTCGGCCAGGACCGCATCGAGACGGTCCGCGGCTTCGGCTACAAGCTCAAGGCGTGAGCTTGCGGGATGCGATACGAGGCGCTGCGCGCCGGGTCCGCCGCGGCGGTGCCCGCGCGGCGGTCCAGGGGGCGGACATGAGCGGGGCGGCGCGGCGCGGGCGGGACGCCCGCACCGGCTTCGGCGGCCGGGCCGGTGGCCTGCGGGACCGGCTCCTCGGCCTGGTCGGGACGCGGCTGCGGACCGGCGTGCGGTGGAAGATCGCCACCGCCATCGGCTTCGTCGGCGCGCTGATCGCGGTCGCGCTCAGCCTCGTCGTGCACAACGCCGCCCGGGTGTCCATGCTCGACAACGCGCGCGACCTCCAGGACGAGCGCGTCCAGATCGCCCAGCGCAACTACGAGGCGCGCGGCACCACCACCGCCATCTACGGCACCAAGGTCGACGATCCGGAGCTGCCGAAGGAGCTGCGCCGCCAGGTCCTCAAGGGGCGCCGCGCCACCTACGTGCAGGAGCGCGGCGGGGGCACGCCCGACATCTGGGCGGCCGTGCCGCTCAGCGACGGCCACGTCCTTTCGGTGCACACCCGCTTCACCGACCGCAGCGCCACCATCATGAAGGACCTCGACCAGGCCCTGGTCATCGGCTCCATCTCGGTCGTCTTCGGCGGCTGTGCGGTCGGCGTGCTCATCGGCGGCCAGATGGCGCGGCGGCTGCGCAAGGCGGCGACGGCCGCGCGCGAGGTCGCGCAGGGCCAGACCGAGGTGTCCGTACGGGACGCCATCGGCGGCGTCGTGCGCGACGAGACCGACGAGCTCGCGCAGGCCGTGGACGCCATGGCGGACGCGCTCAAGCAGCGCCTGGAGGCCGAGCGCCGGGTGACCGCCGACATCGCGCACGAGCTGCGCACGCCGGTGACCGGGCTGCTCACGGCCGCCGAGCTGCTGCCGCCGGGCCGCCCCACGGAGCTGGTCAAGGACCGCGCGCAGGCGATGCGCACGCTCGTGGAGGACGTCCTGGAGGTGGCCCGGCTCGACTCCGCGTCGGAGCGGGCCGAGCTGCAGGACATCCTGCTCGGCGAGTTCGTGAGCCGGCGGATGGCCACGCTGCCCGTCGAGGTGACGGTGACCGTGGTGCACGAGTCGGAGGTCACCACCGACCCGCGCCGTCTGGAGCGCATCCTGTACAACCTGGTCACCAACGCCGCCAAGCACGGCAAGCCGCCGATCGAGGTGAGCGTGGAGGGCCGCGTGGTGCGGGTGCGCGACCACGGCCCCGGCTTCCCCGAGGCGCTGCTCGCCGAGGGCCCGAGCCGCTTCCGCACCGGCTCCGCGGACCGCGCGGGCCGCGGCCACGGCCTGGGTCTGACCATCGCGGCGGGCCAGGCGCGGGTGCTCGGCGCCCGGCTGACCTTCCGCAACGTGCGCCCGCCCGGGGAGTCCACGAACGGGCCCGCGGTGGGGGCGGTGGCGGTCCTGTGGCTGCCCGAACACGCGCCGACGAACACGGGCAGCTACCCGATGCTCCAGCTGCCGGACCTCGGCTGAGGGCGAGGGCGGGACCTCAGCAGCCCCAGTTCTTGTCGGGGCCTCAGCAGCCCCAGTCCTTGTCGAGGTCGAGGCCGCCCTCGCGCGGCTGGGTGAACGAGAACCAGTTCCCGGAGTCGTCGCGGAAGATCGCCTCGATGCCGTACGGGCGCTCCTGGGGCTCCTGGAGGAACTCGACGCCCCGGGCCTTGAGCTTCTCGTAGTCCCCGTGGACGTCGTCCGTGCTCAGGGCCGCGCCGAGGGTGCCTTTGCCGACCAGCTCGCACACCTCCGTGACCGCGAGGTCGGCCGAGCGCAGCATGTCCTCGGCCAGGTCGAGGTCAGGGTCATCCCGGTCACGGGCGTCCTTTGCGGCTGAACCGCCGCCGCTCTCGCGGACCTGGTCACTCGCCGTCGTGGTTCCTCAATTGATGGTTACGGTCACCGCACGAGACCACGGCCCCGGCAATTCGTGCCGGGGCCGCGGTGGGCCGGGGTGCGGGGCGGCTGCTCGGACGGCTCTGCGGCCGTCGCTCCCGCCCCGCGCGCGGAGTCCCCTTCCGCGCTCCCGGCTGCTACTGGTCGGCGGGGGCCGCGGGGGCCGAACCCCGCAGCGGCGTCTCCCGAACGAACACCGCGGCGCACAGCGCGGCCACGGCCATCACGGAGCCGAGCACGAAGGCGGCGTGCGTCCCGGAGGAGACCGCGTGCTGGTAGGCGTCGCGGACCACGTCCGGCAGCTTGGCGAGGCTCGCCGCGTCGAGCTGCGCGGACTGCTCGGTGACCTTGCCGCCCGCGGCACCGGCCCGCTCGGCCATCTCGTCCTGCACCCGGTTGTTGAACAGCGCGCCCATGACGGCGACGCCGAAGGACGAGCCGAGCGTGCGGAACAGCGTGGCCGAGGAGGACGCGACGCCCATGTCCTTCATCTCGACGCTGTTCTGCGCGACGAGCATGGTGATCTGCATCAGGCAGCCCATGCCCGCGCCGAGGACCGCCATGTAGATCCCGGAGGTCAGCCGGGAGGTCTCGGTGTCCATCTGGGCGAGCAGGAAGAGGCCCACGGCCATCAGGACGCTGCCGGCGATCGGGAACACCTTGTACTTGCCGGTGGAGGTGGTGACGCGGCCCGCGACGTTCGACACGGCCATCATGGCGAGCAGCATCGGCATGAGCAGCAGGCCGGAGTTGGTGGCCGAGGCGCCCTGCACGGCCTGCTGGTACAGCGGCAGGAAGAGCATCGCGCCGAACATCACGAAGCCGGTCAGGAAGCTGATCACCGACATCAGCGTGAAGTTGCGGCTGCGGAAGATCCGCAGCGGCATGAGCGGCTCGGCGGCCTTCTGCTGGACGAAGTAGAAGCCGACGAGCGAGGCGACGCCGAGGCCGATGAGCTCCATGATCACGGCCGAGTCCCAGGCGTACTCGGTGCCGCCCCAGGTGGTCACCAGGACGAAGGACGTGATGCCGACGGTGAGCAGCGCCGCGCCCAGGTAGTCGATGCGGCCGCCGGCCTGCTTCTTCGGCAGGTGCAGCACGGCGCTCACCATGAACAGGGCGACGATGCCGAGCGGCAGGTTGATGTAGAAGGCCCAGCGCCAGCCGAGGTGGTCGGTGAGGGTGCCGCCGACGAGCGGGCCGCCGATCATCGCGACCGCCATGACGCCGGTCATCATGCCCATGTACTTGCCGCGCTCACGGGGCGGCACCAGCTCGCCGATGATCGCCATGACGCCGACCATCAGGCCGCCCGCGCCGAGCCCCTGGACCGCGCGGAAGGCGATGAGCTGCCCCATGTCCTGGGCCAGACCGCTGAGCGCGGAGCCGATCAGGAAGATCACGATGGAGGTGAGGAAGGCGCCCTTGCGCCCGTACATGTCGCCGAGCTTGCCCCAGATCGGGGTGGAGGCGGCGGTGGCGAGGGTGTACCCGGTGACCACCCAGGACAGGTGCTCCAGGCCGCCGAGGTCACCGACGATCGTCGGCATCGCGGGGCTCACGATCATGTTGTCGAGCATCGCGAGGAGGATCGCGACCATCAGCGCGAAGATCACCACCCGCACGCTCCGCTGGGGTGGCTCCTGTGCCGCCCGTTGCTCCTTGCTGCCCGGCCCGACTGCTACGGCACTCGCCATGTCGCTCCCCGCTCGCCAGCTACTTACTTGCCGCCCGGCAAGTTGACTACACTGAGGGAAGGTAGACCCCCAACTAGCCGGTCGTCAAGTAAGTAGGCTGGCCGGGCGTCAAGCACGTCCCAAGGGACCGTAAAAAGCGGAGCTCCCTCGGGCGGAGAAGGAGTGCGAGGATCGCCCCATGGGCACAGGGAAGCAGCAGCGCCGCGGTGACACCCGCCAGCGCATCCAGGACGTGGCACTCGAACTGTTCGCCGAGCAGGGGTACGAGAAGACGTCGCTGCGGGAGATCGCCGAGCGTCTAGAGGTCACGAAGGCGGCGCTGTACTACCACTTCAAGACCAAGGAAGACATCCTCACCAGCATCTTCGACGACATGACCCGCCCCATCGACGAGCTGATCGAGTGGGGCAAGGAGCAGCCGCGCACGCTCGACACCAAGCGGGCGATCCTCACGCGCTACAGCGAGATCCTCACGAACGCCGCCCCGCTCTTCCGCTTCATGCAGGAGAACCAGGCGACGATGCGCGACCTGAAGACCGGTGAGAGCTTCAAGGACCGCATGCTCCAGCTCCTGGACATCCTCAAGAGCGACGATCCGGCGACGCCGATGACCGCGCAGGTGCGCTGCTTCAGCGCGCTGTTCACCATGCACGGCGGGATGTTCGTGCTCAAGGACGCCGAAGGCGACCCCGAGGAGAAGCGGAAAGCCATCCTCGAGGTCGCCATCGACTTGGTGACCCAGGCGCACGAAGGCGTCTGAGTCAGAGCGTGCGCGCGGAGGGGATCACACGCGCACGCCCTGCTGGCGCAGGAAGGAGACCGGGTCGACGGCCGAGCCGTAGTTCGGCGTCGTACGGATCTCGAAGTGCAGGTGGGGGCCGCTGGAGTTGCCCGTGTTGCCGGAGAGGGCGATGCGCTGGCCGCCGGTGACGGCCTGGCCGACGCGCACCTCGACGCGGGAGAGGTGCGCGTACTGCGAGTACGTGCCGTTGGCGTGCTTGATGACGACGGCGTTGCCGTACGCGGGCCCGTCACCGGCGCCGTTCGGGCCCGCCTTCACGACGGTCCCGGCGTGCACGGACTTGACCACGGTGCCGCTCGGGACGGCGAAGTCCTGGCCGGAGTGCTTGTGGGCCCACATGCTGCCGCCCAGGCCGAAGGTCGCGGAGAGGCGGTAGCGGTCGACCGGGTCCTGCCAGGACGGGGCGGCGGGGGCCTTCACGGCGGCGCCCGCGGCACCCGCCCCGAGCGCCGTCACCGCGCCGACGCCGACGGCGACGACGGCCGCGCGGACGCGGCAGGACGGGCGGCCGGAAGGGTGGGACTTCGAGCGCTTCGACATGGAGACCTCCGGGGCGGGCGGCACACGGGGTGCCGGGCACGGGCCGCGGGGGGCGCGGCTCGCACGCTGGGGACGTACAAGACAAGAACGGCAAAGCGAATCCGGCACGCTTGGGGGTGCGTGCCGGATGGCCATCCCTTGGTAACCCCCAGCCCGCCCGGCGCCCAAAACGCGCTTCTACTAGGGGCGGCCGTAGCTCCGGGGGCGCGTTGCGGGCCGAAAGTCCCTGCCACAGCGCCGAACGGCACCACTACCCGTCCTCGTATGTGACGTATGCCCTGTGCCCCATGTCACCGCCGCCAAGATCCACCATCGGCGGGATGTGACCGGCGCTACGCTCGCGCGCAGGGAACCCGCGGCCGTCGGCATCCGCCTCGCGCACCCCCTGACCCGACGCCGCCCCGGTGGACAAACCCATACATATCGACTTCCCGGTCTCCTTCAGGGAGAGCGCCAGAAGCCGACGGACAAGGACCTGCACGGCGGGCACAGCGAACGGGACCCGGACCTCCTCCACTCGCCCCCTGGCCGAAACAGCCGATCCGGGCCCCACGGGGAGCCGAACTCCCAAACCACCCCCACACGTTCGGATGACCCCACAGGGTTCCCGCCCCTGTAAAGCGCCCGCTGCGCCAGCCTCGGCCCATGCACAAGTACGAAGATCTGCTGGCCGAAGCGAAGGCCACGGCAGAGGGCGCCCGCCTCCGCACCCGGAGGGCCGTGAACGCCGAACTGGTCCAGATGTACTGGCGGATCGGCAAGCTGATCCTGGCCCGCCAGACAGAGGACGGCTGGGGCACCGGCATCGTGGCCCGGCTCGCCACGGACCTGCGGGGCGCCTTCCCGCGGCAGCGGATCTTCTCGTACCGCAACCTCGTGCAGACCCCGAAGATGGCGCACACCTGGCCCGCGCTCATCGCCCAGCGCCCGGTCGCGCAGCTCCCCTGGAGTCACATCACGGTGCTGCTCGACAAGTTGCACACCCGCGCGGAGCGGGACTTCTACGCGACCGAGGCCGTGCGCAACGGCTGGTCACGGGCACAGCTGACGCTGGCCATCCGCCAGCGCCTGCACCTCCCGCAGCGCGCCACCCCGCCGCTCCCGGACGACGTGACCCTGCCCGCGGGCTCCCCCGCCCTCGCCGAACTCGCCTGCGACCCCTACCGCCTCGACTTCCTGCGCCTGGACGACCAGCGCCCGGCCGACCCCACGTACGAGGAGTCGATCGCGAACCGGATGGTCCGCGTCCTCACCGGCCTCGGCAGCGGCTTCGCGTTCGTCGGCTGCCGCTACCCCGTCCTCGCCGGTGACCAGTACCACCGCGTGGACCTGCTCTTCTACCACCTCTCCCTGCGCCGCTACGTGGCCTGCGCGCTCGGTACGACCACCACGCGCCCCACCCACCTCACCCGCCTGGACGCCCAGGTGCGGGCGGTGGACGACCTGGTCCGCGACCCCGACCGGGACGCCCCCACCATCGGCGTCCTCATCGAGACGAGCAGCGGCCAGGCCACCTACACCTCGCTCCCCCCGCGCGGCCGCCAGCTCCTGCCCACGGAGGAGGACCTGGCCCGCGTCCTGCGAGAGGCCGTCGCCCCGGCCGACGCCACCCCACACCTCTGAGCCGGCGCCAGGGCCGGAAAAGGGGCTGCCCCGGACCGTACGAAACGGTCCGGGGCAGCCCCTTCGGCGTGCTCTCGAAGAGCTACGCCTCCTTGCTCAGGTTCGGGCCCGAGCCACCGGCGGCCGACTCGATCGGCGGCACGTCCGGCAGCGCGGCCTTTTCCTCGCCGCGGAAGGTGAACGTGGCGGTCTCGCCCTCGCCCTCCGTGTCGACGACCACGATGTGGCCCGGACGCAGCTCACCGAAGAGGATCTTCTCGGAGAGCGTGTCCTCGACCTCGCGCTGGATGGTGCGGCGCAGCGGCCGGGCACCCAGGACGGGGTCGTAGCCCTTCTTGGCGAGGAGCTCCTTGGCGGACTGGGAGAGCTCGATGCCCATGTCCCGGTCCTTCAGGCGCTCGTCCACCTTGCTGATCATGAGGTCGACGATCTGGAGGATGTCGTCCTGGGTCAGCTGCGGGAAGACGACGACGTCGTCGACGCGGTTGAGGAACTCGGGGCGGAAGTGCTGCTTGAGCTCGTCCGAGACCTTGTTCTTCATGCGCTCGTAGTTGGTCTTCTTGTCGCCCGAGGCCGCGAAGCCCAGGTTGAAGCCCTTGGAGATGTCCCGGGTGCCGAGGTTGGTCGTCATGATGATGACCGTGTTCTTGAAGTCCACGACCCGGCCCTGGGAGTCGGTCAGGCGACCGTCCTCCAGGATCTGCAGCAGCGAGTTGAAGATGTCCGGGTGGGCCTTCTCGACCTCGTCGAAGAGGACGACGGAGAACGGCTTGCGGCGGACCTTCTCGGTCAGCTGGCCGCCCTCCTCGTACCCCACGTAGCCGGGGGGCGAGCCGAAGAGACGCGACACCGTGTGCTTCTCGCTGAACTCCGACATGTCGAGGGAGATCAGCGCGTCCTCGTCACCGAAGAGGAACTCGGCGAGGGCCTTGGACAGCTCGGTCTTACCGACGCCGGACGGGCCCGCGAAGATGAACGAGCCGCCGGGGCGCTTCGGGTCCTTCAGACCGGCACGCGTACGCCGGATCGCCTTCGAGAGCGCCTTGACGGCGTCCTTCTGGCCGATGACGCGCTTGTGGAGCTCGTCCTCCATGCGGAGCAGACGGGAGGACTCCTCCTCCGTCAGCTTGAAGACCGGGATGCCGGTGGCCGTGGCGAGGACCTCGGCGATCAGCTCGCCGTCGACCTCGGCGACGACGTCCATGTCGCCGGCCTTCCACTCCTTCTCGCGCTTGGCCTTCGCGGCGAGGAGCTGCTTCTCCTTGTCGCGCAGGGACGCGGCCTTCTCGAAGTCCTGGGAGTCGATCGCCGACTCCTTGTCCCGGCGCACGCCCGCGATCTTCTCGTCGAACTCGCGGAGGTCCGGCGGCGCGGTCATCCGGCGGATGCGCATCCGGGAACCGGCCTCGTCGATCAGGTCGATCGCCTTGTCCGGCAGGAAGCGGTCCGAGATGTACCGGTCGGCGAGGGTGGCCGCCTGCACGAGGGCCTCGTCCGTGATCGAGACGCGGTGGTGGGCCTCGTAGCGGTCGCGCAGGCCCTTGAGGATCTCGATGGTGTGCGGCAGGGACGGCTCCGCGACCTGGATCGGCTGGAAGCGGCGCTCGAGGGCCGCGTCCTTCTCCAGGTGCTTGCGGTACTCGTCCAGGGTGGTCGCGCCGATGGTCTGGAGCTCGCCGCGGGCCAGCATCGGCTTGAGGATGCTCGCCGCGTCGATGGCGCCCTCGGCGGCACCCGCACCCACGAGCGTGTGCAGCTCGTCGATGAACAGGATGATGTCGCCGCGGGTGCGGATCTCCTTGAGGACCTTCTTCAGGCGCTCCTCGAAGTCACCGCGGTAGCGGGAGCCGGCGACCAGGGCGCCGAGGTCCAGCGTGTAGAGGTGCTTGTCCTTGAGCGTCTCGGGCACTTCGCCCTTGACGATGGCCTGCGCGAGCCCCTCGACGACGGCGGTCTTGCCGACGCCGGGCTCACCGATCAGGACCGGGTTGTTCTTCGTGCGGCGGGACAGCACCTGCATGACCCGCTCGATCTCCTTCTCGCGCCCGATGACCGGGTCGAGCTTGGACTCACGAGCGGCCTGGGTGAGGTTCCGGCCGAACTGGTCGAGGACCAGGGACGTGGAGGGCGTGCCCTCGGCAGGACCGCCGGCGGTGGCGGTCTCCTTGCCCTGGTAGCCGGAGAGCAGCTGGATGACCTGCTGCCGCACCCGGTTGAGATCGGCACCCAGCTTGACCAGGACCTGGGCGGCGACGCCCTCGCCCTCGCGGATCAGGCCGAGCAGGATGTGCTCCGTGCCGATGTAGTTGTGGCCCAGCTGAAGGGCCTCGCGGAGCGACAGCTCCAGGACCTTCTTGGCACGGGGGGTGAAGGGGATGTGGCCGGACGGGGCCTGCTGGCCCTGGCCGATGATCTCCTCCACCTGCTGGCGGACCGCCTCGAGCGAAATCCCGAGGCTCTCCAGGGCCTTAGCGGCGACACCCTCACCCTCGTGGATCAGGCCCAGGAGGATGTGCTCGGTGCCGATGTAGTTGTGGTTGAGCATCCGGGCTTCTTCCTGAGCCAGGACGACAACCCGCCGCGCGCGGTCGGTGAACCTCTCGAACATCGTTAATCGCTCCTCAGAGCGGTCAGGCAGTAAAGGGGTCGGTCCCCTCCCTGTCCTTCCGCAGCTTAGTCCCGCAAGCGGGGACCGCTCATTCCAACTGCCGACACCGGTCGGATCACCCTCACTACGGTAGGGAACGCTTCCTGACTCATACGCCGACACATGCTCCAACCTGATGGTGCGAGACGATGTTCCCGCAGGCCAGGCAGTTACCCTCGCCATCAGTACGCCGTTGGCGAACGTGAGACGCCTGAACACCGCGTGTCGCCCCTCCCCACTAGGGATGTCTTACCCGTATGCACGGACACTCCATGCGGCGCACACTGGTTCCCTCCGCTACGGGCGAACACCCTTGCGCCGGAGAGCGTCCTGACACGCCCCCACTTTCGCCACCGTACGCAACCAGTGCACCACCCTGCGTGACATGCGCCGTAACTCCCGTACGCCCCGGGCGGTTGCTCCTGGCATGGCCCTTCCCAGCGTTCCGCAGCCCCGGCCGTCCGCCGAACCGCGTACCCGGCGCGCGGGGGCGCTGCGGGACGACCCGGTGCGGCGGTGGTACGAGCGGGAGCTCGGCTGGCCGGTGCGCCCCGGGCCGGGGCCAGGGGCCGCCCTCCGCCTGGTCACAGGCGTGCGCTTCGACGTCCTTCAGCTGCCGGCCGAGGCGGGCTTCGCCGCGCTGCGCCACCTGGGCCCGAAGGCCCCCGTGGCCCTGCACGGCGGGACGATGCGGCTCCTGATGGCCGCGGGCAGCGCCGACGAGCTGCCGGGGCTGCTCGACTGGCTGGAGTGGGGGGACATCCCCCTGGACCTCACCGCGATCGGCTCGGGCGGCCTGATCGACGCTCCGACGCCGCCGGGCCTGCCCGGCTCACGAGGGGCCGCCGTGTGGCTGCGCCCCCCGGAGCCCGGACACGAAGTGGAAGCCGCGCTGCCGTCGCTCACGACTCTGGCGGCCCTGGCGCCACGGGCGGCGGCGCGGGCCCTGGACGGCAGCGGAACCGACCCCCATTCCGGCTCCGCCGCGGGCTCCGATCTCGTACGGCTCGTGGACACGGCGGCGACGCAGTGCCACCGGGTCCGCTTGCGGCGTGCGAGCAATCAGCCGTTGGCCTTCTCGTAGGCCTCGCGGATGGACGCGGGGACGCGGCCGCGGTCGTTGACCTCGAAGCCGTTCTCCTTCGCCCAGGCGCGGATCTGCGCGGTGTCCTGGCTCTGGCTCGCCGCCGGGGCGCGCCCCTTGCCACGACCGCTCGCACGGCCTCCGGTACGCCGACCGCCCTTGAGGTACGGCTCGAGGAGTCCGCGGAGCTTGTCTGCGTTGGCGGTGGTGAGATCGATCTCGTAGCTCTTGCCGTCGAGGGCGAACGTCACGGTCTCGTCCGCCTCGCCGCCGTCGAGGTCATCGACAAGAAGGACCTGAACCTTCTGTGCCACCGGATTTCCTTTCATCGATAACTTCAGGGCCGGGCCACGCGGCCTGCGCCGCCGATTCGCCGCCCCCTGTTATATGCAGCACTGCAGTACGTCGGAAAGCAAACCGCTTTTCCTGGAAAAACACAAACCCCTGGGAGAGACCGGCTCCACGAGATCCCGGGAAACATGCGCGTTTCGGACATAGGGCACCGGGCATGTGACAGCCCGGAATAGTCCCGTCACGATCACAGATGCAGAAGCATCCGGCTGTTGCCCAAGGTGTTCGGTTTCACTCGTTCGAGGCCCAGGAACTCCGCTACGCCCTCGTCATAGGAACGAAGGAGCTCCGTGTAGACATCTGTGTCGACGGTATCGGCGGGCGTCTCGCCGATCTCCACGAAGCCGTGCTTGGCGAAGAAGTCGACTTCGAAGGTGAGGCAGAAAACGCGCCGGACACCGAGCCAGCGCGCGGTCTGAAGCAACTTACCGAGCAGCTGATGCCCCACGCCCGCACCCTTGACCTGAGGATTCACCGCGAGGGTACGGACTTCGGCCAGGTCTTCCCACATCACGTGCAGGGCCCCGCAGCCGACCACCGCCCCCGCTTTGCCGTTGCCGCCACCGCGTTCCGCGACCCAGAACTCCTGGATGTCCTCGTAAAGCGTGACGGTCGCTTTGTCGAGCAGGACACCCCGGCGGGCGTACGAGTCGAGCAGGGACCGCACGGCGGGCACATCCGTGGTGCGCGCCCTGCGCACGGAGACGGCATTTGGCGTGGAGTCGCTGAGCGGCGGGACTTCGGCACGCTCCGCGGGGAGTTCGTCGGGCTCGGCTGGCATGGGCGGACGCTATCGCTCGGTCACGCGGTCCGGAGCGTCGGGGTTCGCGGGGTTCTCGGGGTTCGCCGGGTTCGCCGGGCTCGCGGGGCTCTCATGGGATTCGACCATGCGGACCGCGTCACTGAGGGCTTCCCGCTGCTGTGGCGACATCATGCCGAAGAAGGCGACGAGAGCGGCCGCGGGGTTGTCGCTCTGCGACCAGGCTTCGTTCATGAGTGCGGCCGAGTAGGCGGCGCGTGTGGAGACCGCCTCATATCGATAGGCGCGGCCTTCCGCTTCGCGGCGTACCCAGCCCTTCTGATGGAGATTGTCCAGAACGGTCATCACCGTGGTGTACGCGATCGACCGTTCCTGTTGCAGGTCTTCCAGGACTTCTCGAACGGTCACGGGGCGGTTCCACTTCCACACCCGCGTCATCACTGCGTCTTCGAGTTCTCCCAAGGGGCGAGGCACAGCAGAACAATAGTGGGCGAAGTGACCTAAGTCACTGAAGCCGCGAAAGGCGGGATGAGAGGGGCGGGCACCCCATAGCGTCGACTTTTATGACAAAAAGGGCATACGGTTCGCGCGCGAGGGGAACCGTATGCCCTTGAGGGGCCTTGGAGGGGCGCCTGGGTCAGGCGCCGGCCTTCGGTGACTGCCGGACGGACTCGGCTCCGGCGATCGCCGCGTCGACGGCGGCGTCCTCCTTGGCCTTGTTGGCGCCGCCCTGGGTCTTGACGATCGTCACGATGAGGCCGATGAAGAACACGGCCATCACTACCGGGGGCACGAGCGCGGAGACGTATTCCATGCCCCCAGCGTAGCTAGCCCGCCGCGAGCCGCTGCGACGGGGCGGGCGGCTGTGCCGGGCGCTTGGGCGGGAACACCTCGGCCGGGGTGGGCACCGGGCGCGGCCGCTCGGGCGGGGCGGGGCGCTCGGCGGGCGGCTCGGGCCGGGGCGCGGGCTTGTCCCCGTCGGCGGCACGGCCGCCGGGCAGGGCCAGGAGCCGGGTGCGGGACTGCGGCACGAGGGGCCGGGGCGGGGGCGCGGTGCGGCCGTCCGCCGCCCGGGCCTCGCTCGCCGCCGCGAGGCGGGCGCGCAGGGCCCGCTCGGCGAGGCCTTCGCAGCGGGCGAGCAGGGCGGCCGCGCGCGGAGTGCCGCGCAGGGCGCGCAGCGCGGCGAGGTCGTCGGGGGCGGGCCGGTAGCCGGTGGCGAGCACGTCCTCCAGGAGCTCCAGGTAGCCGGCGGCGGTGCCGGGCAGCGCCGCCCGGTAGCGCGCGAGGTCGGCCACCAGGAAGGCGCGCAGCCGTGCGCCTTCGCGCACCGTCTCGTCGATGTCGTCGGCGAGGCGCACGCAGTCCTGCACGGCCTGGTCGTCGAGGGCGTGAGCGGTACTGGGGTGCAGGGCGAGGGCCAGGGCGCGGCGGAGCACGCGCAGCTCCTGAGCGCCGAAGGCCATGCCGCCCCGGGATCCGTATGGCGTGGGCATGGGGTGACGATACGCGCGCAAAGGACAAAATCGTCTTAACTCACCCGTTTGCGCGACACGCGCCTGCGGCCGCGCTTGTCCGGGTGGTGGGCTCTGCCTCCCCACCCGTCCGCCCGAAATTCCCCGGCCTCGCCGGGCGGCCTATTCCGAGCGGCGCCGCGTCGTGGCGAAGGCGACCGCGCCCACGCCGAGGGCCGCGGCCCCGGCGGCCGCGGCCCAGGGCAGCACCCCCGCGCCGGTCTCGGCCATGCGGCCGTCCGGGCGGGGCCCGGAGGGCGCGGAGGGCTCGACCGTGGACAGGGCGGGCCCGGGCGGCGGCTCCTGTGCCGAGGCCGGCGCGGCGGCCGTCAGCGTCGCCACCGCCAGGGCCGCCGCGGCACCCCACCGCCCCCTACGTTTCCTGCGTCCCACGCCCATCAGGCACCCAGCCCCCACACCCGCTCAGAACCCCTCCCTGGGGAGACTCCACGGGGCGGTTCCAGGTTGCCTGAGGGGACGTCAAGTACGCGACACGTTCCGCTCGTAGACCAGACGGAGGCCGATCAGCGTCAGCCACGGCTCGTGCTCGTCGATGACCGACGCCTCGCCGAGCACCATGGGCGCGAGCCCGCCCGTGGCGATGACCGTGACGTCGCCGGGCTCCCCGTGCGGGCCCGCGAGCTCGCGGGCCATCCGCCGTACGACGCCGTCGACCTGGCCCGCGAAGCCGTACAGGATGCCCGCCTGCATGGCCTCCACGGTGTTCTTGCCGATGACGCTGCGCGGCCGGGCCAGCTCGATCTTGCGTAGCTGCGCGCCGCGGACGCCGAGGGCCTCCACGGAGATCTCGATGCCGGGGGCGATGACGCCGCCCGCGTACTCCCCGCGCGCGGAGACCGCGTCGAACGTCGTCGCCGTACCGAAGTCCACGACGATCGCGGGGCCTCCGTAGAGCTCAACCGCCGCGACCGCGTTGATGATGCGGTCGGCGCCGACCTCCTTGGGGTTGTCCATGAGGATGGGGACGCCGGTCTTGATGCCGGGCTCCACGAGGACGGCCGGGACGTCGCCGTAGTAGCGGCGGGTGACCTCACGGAGCTCGTGCAGGACGGACGGGACCGTGGAGCAGATCGCGATGCCGTCGATGCCGTCGCCCAGCTCCTCGCCGAGCAGGGGGTGCATGCCCATCAGGCCGTTGAGGAGCACCGCCAGTTCGTCGGCGGTGCGCCGGGCGTCGGTGGAGATGCGCCAGTGCTCGACGATGTCCTCGCCGTCGAAGAGCCCGAGGACGGTGTGGGTGTTGCCGACGTCGATCGTGAGCAGCATGGCGGGTTACTCCGTCCCGCGCGCGGGGGCCTCGGCGGCGTCCCTCAGGTCGAGGCCGATGTCCAGGATCGGCGAGGAGTGCGTGAGCGCGCCCACCGCGAGGAAGTCGACGCCCGTCTCCGCGTACGCCCTGGCGTTCTCCAGGGTGAGGCGGCCGGAGGACTCCAGGAGCGCGCGGCCGCCGACGATCGCGACGGCCTCCGCGGTCTCCCCGGGCGTGAAGTTGTCCAGGAGGATCAGGTCGGCGCCCGCCTCCACGACCTCGCGCAGCTGGTGCAGGGTGTCGACCTCGACCTCGACGGCCACGTCCGGGAAGGCGTCCCGGACGGCCTTGAAGGCCTGGGCCACGCCGCCCGCCGCGACCACGTGGTTGTCCTTGACGAGGGCCGCGTCGGCGAGCGACATGCGGTGGTTGACGCCGCCGCCCGTGCGGACGGCGTACTTCTCCAGGGAGCGCAGGCCCGGCGTCGTCTTGCGGGTGTCGCGGACCTTCGTGCCGGTGCCCTCCAGGGCGTCGGCCCACGCGCGCGTGGCGGTCGCGATGCCGGACAGGCGGCACAGCACGTTCAGCGCGCTGCGCTCGGCGGTGAGCAGGTCGCGGGTGCGGGTGGTGATGCTCATCAGGACGTCACCGGCCTCGACGCGCTCGCCGTCCTCGACGTGCCGCTCGACCTCGAACTCGTCGGCGCAGACCACGGAGACGATGGCCTCGGCGACCCTGAGGCCCGCGACGGTACCCGCCTGGCGCGCCGTGAAGTCGGCGGTGGCGACGGCCTCTTCGGGGATGGTGGCGACCGTCGTGACGTCCACGGCGTCCGGCGAGAACTCCATGTCCTCGGCGATCGCGAGGTGCGCGATGTCCTCGACCTGGACGGGGTCGAGCCCGGCGTCGGCGAGGAGCTGGGCGAGCGACGGGTCGAGTCCGCACGCCATGGCGTCGGGCGCCTCGTCGCCGCAGCCGCAGGCGTCGCCGCAGCCGCTGTCGGCGAGGGGGAGTTCGGGGGTGCCGGTGGTGCTCACGTCGGTCACTGCTCCTGGGTGCTGGGGAAGCTGGCGTTGTCGGTGGTGCGTACGGCGAGGGTGCGATCCGGATTGATGCGGACGACGATGTGGCGTCCCCACGCCTCGTCGTCGCGGGTCCCGTGGTCCTCGCGCCAGTGGCAGCCACGAGTCTCCTCGCGCCGCTGGGCCGCCGCCACCAGGACGCGGGCCACGCACAGGAGGTTGGTGGTCTCCCAGGCGTCGACGCCCGGCTCGGCGGTCTTGCCGTCCTCGGCGAGCGCGCCCGCCGCGGCCGCGTGGATCCCGGCGAGCCGCTCGGCGGCCTCGGCGAGCGAGGCGGCGGAACGCAGTACTCCGGCGCCCTCGGTCATGGCCCGCTGGATGGCGAAGCGGGCCTCCGGGGGCAGCAGCGGGTGGGCGGGCTGCTCCGGGGCCGCCACCGGGGCGGGCACGCGCGCGTGGAAGGTGTCCGCGGCCTGCCGGGCGGCGATGTCCGCCGCGATGCGCTCGGCGTAGACCAGGCCCTCCAGGAGGGAGTTGGACGCCAGCCGGTTCGCACCGTGCACGCCCGTGCAGGCGACCTCGCCGCACGCGTACAGGCCCGCCACGGTGGTGCGGCCGTGCAGGTCGGTGCGGACGCCGCCGGAGGCGTAGTGGGCGGCGGGGGCGACCGGGATCGGCTCGGTCACCGGGTCGATGCCGTGGGCCCGGCAGGCGGCGAGGATCGTGGGGAAGCGCGTGGCCCACATGTCGGCGCCGAAGTGGCGGCCGTCCAAGTACATGTGCTGGACGCCCTGTTCCAGCATGCGGCGCGTGATGCCCTTGGCGACGATGTCGCGCGGGGCCAGCTCGGCGAGCTCGTGGGCGCCCAGCATGAAGCGCACGCCGTCCGCGTCCACGAGGTGGGCGCCCTCGCCGCGCACGGCCTCGGACACCAGCGGCTGCTGGCCCTCGGCGTCGGCGCCCAGGAAGAGCACCGTCGGGTGGAACTGCACGAACTCCAGGTCGGAGACCTCCGCGCCGGCGCGCAGGGCGAGGGCCACGCCGTCGCCCGTGGACACGGACGGGTTCGTCGTCGCCGAGAAGACCTGGCCCATGCCGCCGGTGGCGAGCACCACGGCGGGCGCGCGCACGGCGCCCACGCCGTCGTGCTGGCCCTCCCCCATGACGTGCAGGGTCACGCCTGCCGCGTGCCCGTCGGCGTCCGTCAGGAGGTCCAGGACCAGGGCGTTCTCGACGGTGGGTATGCCGCGCTCGCGGACCGCTTCGACGAGGGCGCGGGAGATCTCCGCGCCGGTCGCGTCGCCGCCCGCGTGCGCGATGCGGCTGCGGTGGTGGCCGCCCTCGCGGGTCAGGGCGAGACCGCCCCCGGCGGCCGCGTCGAACCGGGCGCCCGTCTCGATGAGGCGGCGCACGGCGTCGGGGCCCTCGGTGACCAGGAGGCGCACCGCCTCCGCGTCGCACAGGCCCGCGCCCGCCACGAGGGTGTCGTCGAGGTGCTGCTCGGGAGTGTCGCCCTCGCCGAGCGCGGCGGCTATGCCGCCCTGCGCCCAGCGCGTGGAGCCGTCGTCCAGGCGCGCCTTGGTGACGACGACGGTCTCCAGGCCCGCCGCCGCACAGCGCAGCGCGGCCGTCAGACCGGCCACTCCGGAGCCGACGACCACGACGTCGGCGGTCAGCGACCAGCCGGGGGCGGGAGCGTGCAGCCGTATGCCAGTACCGCTCATGCGAGGGCTCCGATCACGGTCGTACGGGGGCGCGTGGCGGCCCCGGTGGGCGCGGTCACGCCGGACCTCCGAAGGTCAGCGGGATGTTGTCGATGAGGCGGGTCGCGCCGACCTTGGCGGCGACGGCGAGCACCGCGTCGCCCTGGTGGCCGCGCACGACCGGCCGGAAGTCCGACGGGTCGACGAGCGCGGCGTAGTCCAGGACGAGCGGGGGCCGAAGACGTGCCGCCTCGTCGAGGACCTGCCGCGCGGCCGCGAGGACGGCCTCGGGGCCCGCGGGCGCGGCCTGGGCGACCGCGTGGGCGTCGGCCGCCGCGCGGGACTCACCGAGCGCGTTCAGCGCGTCCGCGCGTGCCGGGGTGGCCGGGGCGAGTGCCGCACGCGCGCGCAGGGCCTCCTGCGCGGCGTGCCGGTCGCGGCCCGCGAACAGGGCGCGGGAGAGCGCGAGGGCGGTGTGCCGCTCGGCAGGTGAGAGATAGCGGTTGCGGCTGGAGCGGGCGAGGCCGTCCTCCTCACGGACCGTCGGCACGCCGGCGATCTCCACGGGGAAGTTCAGATCCCGCACCATGCGGCGGATCAGGGCGAGCTGCTGGGCGTCCTTCTGGCCGAACAGCGCCACGTCGGGGGCCGTGAGGTGCAGCAGCTTGGCGACGACGGTGAGTACGCCGTCGAAGTGCCCGGGGCGCGTGGCGCCTTCGAGGACCGTGCCCATGGGGCCCGCGCCGACGCGCACCTGGGGCTCGCCGCCGGGGTAGACCTCCTCTACGGAGGGCGCGAACACGACGTCGGCGCCCGCCTGCTCGGAGGTCTTCACATCGGCTTCGAGGGTGCGCGGATAGCGGTCCAGGTCCTCGCCCGCGCCGAACTGGAGCGGGTTCACGAAGACCGTGACGACGACCTCGCCGTCGGCGCCCGCCGCGCGCCGCGCCTCGCGGATCAGCGTGGCGTGGCCCTCGTGCAGGGCCCCCATGGTCATGACGACGGCCCGGCGGCCCGTACGCGTGCGTGCGCGCAGGTCGTCGGCGGTGTGCAGCAGCCGGATCGGTGCGCCGCTCATCGGTCTCCTCCGTCCGCTCCGCCGTCGCGGAATCCCTCGGTGCCGCCCGCGGCTCCCCCGGGGCCCGCGAGCACGCCGAGGAGGTCCTCGGCGAGCTCCGGCTTGAGGAGGCCGTGCGCCAGCGCGCGGTCGGCGGTGGCGCGGGCCATCGCCAGATACCCGGCCACGGTCTGCGGCGCGTGCTTGCGCAGCTCGGCGACGTGCGCGGCGACGGTGCCCGCGTCCCCGCGCGCGACCGGTCCTGTCAGCGCGGCGTCACCGGAGCGCAGGGCGTTGTCCAGGGCCGCGCCGAGCAGCGGGCCGAGCATGCGGTCGGGGGCCGCGACGCCAGCGCCGCGCAGCAGCTCCATGGACTCGGCGACCAGGGTCACCAGGTGGTTGGCGCCGAGCGCGAGCGCCGCGTGGTACAGCGGCCTGGCGTCCTCGGCGATCCACTCGGGCTCGCCGCCCATCTCGATGACCAGGGCCTCGGCGGCGAGCCGCAGCTCGTCGGGCGCGGTCACGCCGAAGGAGCACCCGGCCAGGCGCTGGACGTCCACGGGGGTGCCGGTGAAGGTCATCGCGGGGTGCAGCGCGAGCGGCAGCGCGCCTGCGCGCAGGGCGGGGTCGAGGATCTTCGTGCCGTACCGCCCGGAGGTGTGCGCGAGGAGCTGTCCGGGGCGCACCGCGCCGGTCTCGGCGAGGCCTTCGACGAGGCCGGGAAGGGCGTCGTCGGGCACGGTCAGGAGCACCAGGTCGGCGCGCTCGAGGACCTGTGCGGGGGTGACCACGGGCACGTCCGGGAGCATGGCCGCGGCCCGCCTGACGGAGCTGTCGGAGACGCCCGAGACGGCCACCGGACGGTGCCCGGCGAGCTGCAGCGCGGCGGCGAGGGCGGGGCCGACGCGGCCCGCGCCGACGACGCCCACGGTGAGCCGCGCGGGCCGGTCCTTGGGGTCGGGGCCGTGGCCCGCCCGGGGGTCGGAGTGGGGCTCCGGCCGGTGAGGTGCGTTCACGCGATGACGCCTTCCCGTTCCAGTCCGCTCGGGGTACCGGACGATTTCTCGTCATGCTAACGCTATCCGTCCGCGCGGCGCCGTCGGCTGTCCACAGGCTGTGGGCATTCGTACGACCGCGCGGGATGATCTGTGGATGACCGCACACGACGCGCAGGACGACGCGCCCACTCCGCAGGAGAGCCCTCCGGCGGCCGGGCCGGAGAGCCCCCGGGCGGCCGGGCCGGAGACCCCGCAGGAGGACCCCGGGGCGGCCGGGCCCGAAGGCCGGGGCGAACCCGACGAGCGGGAGCGGCGCATCGCGGCGGCCCGGGGCGCGCGGCGGCTCCTCGCCCGCCCCCCGGTGACCGTTCCGCTCGGCGAGCACCTCGCCGCCCTCGCCGCGGGCGCGGCGGACGTCGCGGACCTGCAAGGGCCCGCCGACCTCTACGGCGACGGCGTGGTCGAGGACCTGGAGGACGAGGTCGCGCGGCTGCTCGGCAAGGAGGCCGCCGCGTTCTTCCCGACGGGCACGATGGCGCAGCAGGTGGCGCTGCGCTGCTGGGCGGGCCGCACCGGCAACGCGACCGTGGCGCTGCACCCGCGCTCCCACCCGGAGGTCCACGAACGGGACGCCCTGGTCACGGTGAGCGGTCTGCGCACGGCACACCCCACGGACGCCCCGCGCCCGCCCACGGCCGAGGAGGTGCGGGACTTCGAGGAGCCCTTCGGCACGCTGATGCTCGAACTGCCCCTCAGGGAGCCCGGTTTCCTGCTGCCCACGTGGGACGAGCTCCAGGAGGTGGTGGCCGCGGCACGCGAGCGGGACGCCGTGGTCCACTTCGACGGCGCCCGGCTGTGGGAGTGCGCGCCGCACTTCGGCCGCCCCCTGGACGAGATCGCCGGGCTCGCGGACAGCGTGTACGTGTCGTTCTACAAGTCCCTGGAGGGCATCGCGGGCGCCGCGCTCGCCGGCCCGCAGACGCTCGTCGAGGAGGCACGGGCCTGGCGGCACCGCTACGGAGGGCTCGGTTTCCAGCAGTTCCCGACCGCCCTGTCGGCGCTGCTCGGCCTGCGGAACGTCCTGCCGCGCCTGCCGGAGTACGTCGCCCACGCGCGCGTGGTCGCCGACGCGCTGCGCGGGGCCTTCGAGGCCTCCGGGGTGCCGTGGTCGCGCGTGCACCCGCAGCCGCCGCACACCCATCAGTTCCAGGTGTGGCTGCCGTACCCGCCCGACGTGCTGAACGAGGCGGCCCTCGCGCAGGCCGAGGAGACGAAGACCCTGCTGTTCTGGCGCTGGTTCCCGGACGGCCCGCCGGGCCTGTCCGTCACGGAGGTCACCGTGGCCGGGCCGGGACTGGCGTGGACGGCCGACGACGTCAGGGAAGCGGTCGCGGACTTCGTACGGCGCCTCCCCTGAGGCCGTGCAGGGCCCGGCGGAGGGCGGCCCGCAGGCGTCCGTGCGCGGGGCGTTCGTGGACCACGGCGTGGAACCGCCCGTAGTCGCGCACCTCGCGCACGACCTGCCAGTCGTGGGCACCGGGCGCGGGCGGCGCGGCCTCGCCGTGCTGGGCGGCGCGGTAGCTGTCGAGCAGGAACTGCTGGGTGACGCTCATGACGTACGACCTTTCATGTCAAATGGTACTTAACGGGCGGCGCGGAGGAAGCGGAACCCGTCGGACGTCCGGGGCAGGGCCCCGAGGACCGGTGAGCGGGAAGCGGAGAGAGGGCCAGGAGGAGGGGAACGAGCCGGGCCGGGCCGGGAGAGCGGCACCGTCGGGGCGGGGCGGCGACATCGGCGCCCCGTCGATGACACAAGCCTGCGCCAGGCCGGGCGGCCAGGTCCCGTCGATTGACGTCAGTCGTCAATCGGCGGCGGCGATGTCAGTGGCCCGGTGCACCATGGGGACCATGAGCGTGAGCATCGACATCACCGGCCTGGCGCCGGAGCGGGTCCATGTCGTGCCCTCGCCCCTCGCCGAGCTCGGCATGGCGCTGCACGCCCTGTCCGAGCCCGGTCACCACCCGGGGCTGCAGGGCTGGGCGACGGCGGTCAACGCGCGTCTGGACCAGAGCCTCGCGGACCGCCTGTGCGAGGCGGACTTCCTGTGGCGGACGACGTTCTCGGACGTCTTCGCGCCGTTCGCGGGCATCCCCGGCAAGCGGGCGCTGCCCGGTGCCACGCTCGCCGAGGAGCTCGACCAGCTGGACAAGCTGACGGACGAGCAGTTCGTGGACGCCGCCCTGGAGTTCACCTGCCAGCTCGCCTACGACCAGAACCGCGTGACGGACCCGCTGAACGACCCGAAGATGCGCCGCCACGCCCTGGAGCTGGCCGCCGCCCGGGGCGAGCACCAAGTGGCGTTCACCGAGCGCCTCCTGGACGACCCGCCCGCCGTGCGCGCCTGGTTCCGCCAGCTGATGCAGGACTGCGACGAGGCGTTCTTCTCGGACACCTGGGCCCGGCTGAGCCACCAGCTCGCGGCGGACGCCCGGCACAAGACCGAGCTGCTGCGCCGCAAGGGCCTCGGGGAGGCCCTGAAGGCGATGTCCGGGGCGGTGACCCTGGACGAGGAGGCCCGGCGGATCACCGTCGACAAGATGGCCTCGGGCCACACCAGGACGGCCGAGGGCGGCCTCGTCCTGGTGCCGACCAGCCTCGGCTGGCCGCACGTGATGGTCCTGCACCGCTATGGCTGGCAGTCCTCGATCACCTACCCCATCAGGTCCCCCGGCCTGACCGAGCCCGCCTCCGTGGAGCAGCTCACCCGCCGCATGGCCGCGCTCTCGCACCCGGTGCGGATGCGCCTGTGCCGCCACCTGGCCCGCGGGGCGTACACCACGGGTGAGCTTGCGGACGCCCACGGCATGACGGCCCCGGAGATATCCCGGCACCTCAGCGTCCTGAAGAAGGCCGAGCTGATCACCACCCGCCGCCGCGGCAGGTACGTGCAGCACCAGCTGGACCTGGGCGTGGTCTCGCGGCTCGGCAGCGAGTTCATCGAGGGCGTGCTCCGGTAGGCCGTGCCTGGGGCCCGCCCGGGGCCCCAGGGGGTCAGCCCCCGCCGCCGCCCGCGCGCACCAGGCCCGTCTCGTAGGCGAGCACCACCACCTGGACCCGGTCCCGCAGCCCCAGCTTGGTCAGGATGCGGCCCACGTGGGTCTTCACCGTCGCCTCGGACAGCACGAGGCGGGCCGCGATCTCGCCGTTCGACAGGCCCTGGGCGACGAGCACCATGACCTCGCGCTCGCGCTCGGTGAGCCGCTCGAGGCCCTTGTGCTGCGGCTGCCCCGCCGTGCCCGGCAGCATCGGCGCGAACCGGTCGAGCAGCCGCCGCGTCGTGGACGGCGCGACCACCGCGTCACCGCTGTGCACGGCCCGGATCGCGGCGAGCAGCTCCCCGGGCGGCACGTCCTTGAGCATGAACCCGGACGCGCCCGCCTTCAGACCCGAGAAGGCGTACTCGTCGAGGTCGAAGGTCGTCAGGATCAGCACCTTCGGGGGGTTGGCCTCGGAGCAGATGCGGCGCGTCGTCTCCACGCCGTCCAGCTTCGGCATGCGCACGTCCATCAGGACCACGTCGACCGCCGTGGCCCGCAGCACCTGCAGGGCCTCCACGCCGTCGCCCGCCTCGGCGACGACCTCCATGTCCGGCTGGGCGGCGAGCACCATCCGGAATCCGGTGCGCAGCAGCACCTGGTCGTCGACGAGCATCACGCGG
Organism: Streptomyces sp. YIM 121038; assembly: GCF_006088715.1. Classification (NCBI taxonomy): domain Bacteria; kingdom Bacillati; phylum Actinomycetota; class Actinomycetes; order Kitasatosporales; family Streptomycetaceae; genus Streptomyces; species Streptomyces sp. YIM 121038. The sequence goes on along the minus strand of NZ_CP030771.1, from coordinate 5,481,570 downwards.
ATGGACATCACACGGTCCCTTCAGGGTGGATCGGCGGCAAGGACATCGGCGGAACGGGCGGGAGCGGGCCGAAGCAGCACCCCACGGGCGGAGTCAACCACGGACGCGCGGTGGCGGTGCACCGGGACGCCCGGTCCCGATGCGCCGGTGACAGGTGTCAGTGTGCGGGTTTGAGCGGCAGCAGCGCGCTGATGCGGAATCCGCCGCCCGGACGCGGGCCCGCGTCCAGGGTGCCGCCGACCATGCCGACGCGCTCGCGCATGCCGATCAGGCCGTGGCCGCTGCCGTCCGCGCCGCCGTCCTCGTACAGCTCGTGCGGGGCGCCCTTGCCGTCGTCCTCCACGAGCAGCCCGAGGCCGTCGTCGAAGTAGACGAGCCGGACGCTGGCCCCGGCGTTCTCACCGCCGTGCTTGCGGGTGTTGGTGAGGGCCTCCTGCACGATGCGGTACGCGGTCAGCTCCACGCCGCTGGGCAGCGGGCGCGGGGTGCCCTCGACCTTGAAGTCGACGGGCAGACCGGCGCCGCGCACCTGCTCGATGAGCTCGTCGAGCTGCTCGACGTCCGGCTGCGGGACGTACTCCCCGCTCTCCTCGTGCTCACCGGTGCGCAGCACGCCGAGGAGCCTGCGCATCTCCGCGAGCGCCTGGCGGCCGGTGCCGGAGATCGTCGCGAGGGCCTGCTTGGCCTGGTCGGGCGCCGCGTCCAGGACGTATGCCGCGCCGTCGGCCTGGACGACCATCACCGACACGTTGTGCGCGACGACGTCGTGCAGCTCGCGGGCGATGCGGGCGCGCTCGGCCGCGACCGCGACCTTGGCCTGCGCCTCGCGCTCCTTCTCCAGGCGGGCGGCGCGCTCCTCCAGCTGCGCGAGGTAGGCGCGGCGGGTGCGGATCGAGTCACCGAGCACCCAGGCGAGGGCGAACGGAACGATCATGAAGACGGTGTAGAGCACCTTGCCCCACATTCCGGCCGATGTCTCCGGCCAGCGCAGCTGTGACAGCGGCGCGGCCGCGAGGCCGCCGGTGAGGGCGAACCGCGAGGCCCACTTGGGGCCGTCGGCGGCCGCCGTGTAGATGATCACGAGCATCGCGAAGTTCGCCATGTTCGGCCGCACGTCGCCGGCCATCTGCACGAGGCCGATCACCGCGGCGAGCACCAGCATGTGCTCCGTGAACCGGCGGCGCAGCGCCACCACCAGGCACAGGCCGATGACGACCGGGATCACCACCAACGTGGGGTCGTGGCCATCCGAGTCGGCGACGGCCACCACGCTCAGCCCGGAGAGACCGAGGAGAACGAACGCCCAGAAGGCGTCGACCCCCGTCGGGTGTCTGCGGAGAAAGTCATAGAGGCGCTGCACGTAACCCAGCGTAGGCAACCGGTCCGGGCCCCCGGGTCAACCCGAGGTGCGATCCGTACGGCCGTCTCGTACTCCCCAAGGTGGAGGCCGCATAGCCTTCTCGCTGTGACGCACGAGGCACAGCGAGCGGCAGGACACCCCGCGCGGGGCTGGCGGGAGGCCACCGAGGAGGCCCTGTACGGGCCGTACGGCTTCTACCGCAGGCCCGAGGGCCCCGCGGGGCACTTCCGCACCTCCGTGCACGCCTCGCCCCTGTACGCGGCCGCGGTGGCCCGGCTCCTGCGCCGCGTGGACGCCGCGCTCGGGCACCCCCGGGAGCTGGCGTTCGTGGACGTGGGCGCGGGCCGCGGCGAGCTGACGACGGGCGTCCTCGCGGAGCTGCCCGCCGACGTGGCGGCCCGCACGCGCGCGTACGCGGTGGAACGCGCCGCACGCCCCGAAGGCCTCGATCCGCGCGTGCGGTGGTGTGCCGCCCCGCCCGCCGGGACGAGCGGCCTGCTCTTCGCCAACGAGTGGCTCGACAACGTCCCCCTGGACGTCGCGGAGACCGCCCCCGACGGCTCGGTGCGCCAGGTCCTCGTCCACGAGGACGGCGCCGAGGAGCTCGGCGGCCCCCTGGCGGGCCCCGACGCCGACTGGCTCGCCCGGTGGTGGCCCCTGGGCCCCGAGCCCGGCCTGCGGGCGGAGATCGGCCGCCCCAGGGACGCGGCCTGGGCGGCGGCCGTCGCGACGCTGGACCGCGGCCTCGCGGTCGCCGTCGACTACGCCCACACCCGGGACGCGCGGCCGCCCTTCGGGACGCTGACGGGCTTCCGCGAGGGCCGCGAGACGGTGCCCGTGCCGGACGGGGGCTGCGACATCACCGCCCACGTGGCGCTCGACGCCTGCGCCCTGCCCGGCGGACGGCTGCTCACCCAGCGGGCCGCGCTCGCCGCCCTGGGGGTGCGCGGCGGCCGCCCGCCGCTGGCCCTGGCCTCCGCCGATCCGGCCGCGTACGTACGCGCCCTCACGCGCGCGGGCGAGGCGGCGGAGCTGACCGCGCGGGGCGGGCTCGGGGACTTCGGCTGGCTGACGCAGCCGGTGGGGATCCCGGACCCGCTACTTGTCGATGTCGCCGACCACGAAGAACAGTGACCCCAGGATCGCCACCATGTCGGCGACCAGCTGTCCCGGCAAGAGCTCGGTGAGCGCCTGGATGTTGTTGTACGACGCCGAGCGGAGCTTGAGGCGGTACGGGGTCTTCTCGCCCTTGGACACCAGGTAGTAGCCGTTGATGCCGAGCGGGTTCTCCGTCCACGCGTACGTGTGGCCCTCGGGGGCCTTGAGCACCTTCGGCAGACGCTGGTTGATGGGCCCCTGGGGGAGGTCGGCGATCCGGTCCAGACAGGCATCCGCGAGGTCGAGGGCGTTGTGCGTCTGCTCCAGGAGGCACTCGAAGCGCGCCAGACAGTCGCCCTCCTCGCGGGTCACCACCTTCAGGACGTCACCCAGCTCGCCGTACGCCAGATACGGCTCGTCGCGGCGCAGATCGAAGTCCACTCCGGAGGCACGGGCGATGGGACCGCTCACCCCGTAGGCATGCACCGCCTCTTCGGAGAGCACGCCCACGCCGCGCGTGCGTCCCCGGAAGATCTCGTTGCCGAGCACCAGACGGTCGTACACGTCCATGCGGGAACGCACCGAGGCGACGGCCGCCCGCGCGCGGGCGGTCCAGCCCGCGGGCAGGTCCTCCTTGAGGCCGCCGACCCGGTTGAACATGTAGTGCATCCGGCCGCCGGAGATCTCCTCCATGACGTTCTGGAGCTCCTCGCGCTCCCGGAAGGCGTAGAAGACCGGGGTGATGCCGCCCAGCTCCAGCGGGTACGAGCCGAGGAACATCAGGTGGTTCAGCACGCGGTTCAGCTCGGCGAGCAGCGTGCGCGTCCACACCGCGCGCTCGGGCACCTCCATGCCGAGCATCCGCTCCACGGCGAGCACCACGCCCAGCTCGTTCGAGAACGCCGACAGCCAGTCGTGGCGGTTGGCCAGCATCACGATCTGCCGGTAGTCGCGCGCCTCGAAGAGCTTCTCCGCGCCCCGGTGCATATAGCCGATGACCGGCTCCGCGTGCTGGATGCGCTCGCCGTCCAGGACGAGGCGCAGGCGCAGCACGCCGTGGGTGGACGGGTGCTGCGGCCCGATGTTCAGCACCATGTCCGTGCTCTCGGCGGCACCGCCGACCCCGACCGTCGTCTCGGTCAGCTCCGTACCCGCCACTGTCCGCGTCTTCCCGTGCTCCGTCGTGGGGCTCATGCGCACAGTCTGACGCACGGGCGCGGCCACGCCACTGTCAGATGCCGTACGTAGGCTGGGGGCATGGAGACGGGGACGGGGGCGCCGGGGACGGCGCCCGGCGCGGACGCGGGCGAGCCGGTGTGGACCGGGCTGCCGCGCGGGCTGCTGAAGATGCGCCGGATGCTGCTCGTGGTGTGGCTGGTGCCGATCGCGGTGGCGCTCGGGGTGCTGCTCGGCCTGTTCGCCGGACCCGTCTGGGCCGTCCTCGCGGCCCTTCCGCTCGCCCTCGCGGCCTGGGGCTGGGTCCTCCTGGAGCGCAACTGGCGCTCCTGGCGGTACGCGGAGCGGGTCGACGACCTGCTCATCAGCCGCGGCGTGCTGTGGCGCGAGGAGACGGTCGTGCCGTACGGCCGCATGCAGCTCGTCGAGGTGACCTCGGGGCCCGTGGAGCGCTACTTCGGCCTGGCGGGTGTCCAGCTGCACACCGCGGCGGCCGCCACGGACGCGCGCATCCCCGGCTTGGAGCCCCAGGAGGCCGAGCGCCTCCGCGACCGCCTCACCGAGCTCGGCGAGGCCCGATCGGCGGGGCTGTGACCGGGGAGCCGGCCGCCGGGCCGCGCGCGGAGGCCGCGCCCGAGCCGCAGGCCGGCGGGGACGGCCCGGTGGAGCGGCGGCTGCATCCCGTGACACCGCTGCGGCGGGCCTGGGCGCCCGTCGCCGTGCTCATGGGCTGGGCCTTCCACGACCCGGACGGCGCCCAGCGCCGCATGGCCGACATGACCGCCACCTCGCTCGCCCTGGTCGCCACGGCGGTCGTCGTCGGCGGCTCCCTGTACGGCTTCCTCAGCTGGTGGTACACGCACTACGCCGTCACCGACACCGAACTGCGCATCCGTACGGGCCTGGTGTTCCGGCGCACCGCGCACATCCGGCTCGACCGGCTCCAGGCCGTCGACCTGACCCAGCCGCTCGTGGCCCGCGTCGCCGGCGTCAGCAAGCTGAAGCTGGACGTCGTCGGCACGGACAAGAAGGACGAACTGGCCTATCTCGGCGAGCGCGACGCCACCGCGCTGCGCGCCGAGCTCCTCGCGCGGGCGGCCGGTTTCGCCCCCGAGACGGCCCACGAGGTCGGCGAGGCGCCCTCGCGGCAGCTGCTGCACGTGCCGCCGCGCATGCTCGCCGTCTCCGTCCTGCTCACCGGCGCGCCCTGGCTGCTGCTGCTCGCCACGCTCGTCGTCCCGACCGTCCTGTGGTTCCTGACGCACAGCGTGTGGACGGTCATCGTGACCGGCCTCCCCATGCTCGGCGGCGCCTTCGCCAGCAGCGTCGGCCGCTTCGTCGGGGAGTACGACTGGACGGTCGGCGAGTCCCCGGACGGTCTGCGCCTGGACCACGGGCTGCTCGACAAGGCGCACGAGACGGTGCCGCCGGGCCGCGTGCAGTCCGTACGGCTCGTGGAGCCGCTGCTGTGGCGCCGGTTCGGCTGGGTGCGGGTCGAGCTGGACGTGGCCGGGTCGGCGAACGGCGTGCTCGTCCCGGTCGCCCCGCGCGCGCTCGCCGAGTCGGTGATCGCGCAGGTCCTGCCGGGGGTGCGGGTGCCGGGCCCGGACGAGCTTTCGCGGCCGCCCGCGCGCGCGTCGTGGTGCGTCCCGGTGTGGTGGAAGGGACACGGGCTCGCCGTCACCGACGCGGTGTTCGCCGCGCGGCACGGTCTGCTCCGGCGGCGGCTCTCGCTGGTGCCGCACGCGAAGGTGCAGAGCGTGCGCCTGGTGCAGGGGCCCTGGGAGCGGTTCAAGGGCGTCGCCGACGTGAAGGTGGACACCGGGGCGGGCCGTACGGTGACGGCTCGGCTGCGGCCCTCCGGGGAGGCGGCGGAGCTGTTGCGGGGGCAGGCGGAGCGCTCCCGTACGGGGCGCCGGGCCGCGCGGCCCGACCGGTGGATGGCCTGACCCTGCCTGCCCTCCGCGGGCAGCGCCACCGCTACCGCGGCGGATGCTTCCCGCCCTCCCACCCAAAACTCCCCGGCCTCACGAGGCCCGGCCCCGACGCGAAGCGCCGCCGCCGAGTGGGCGGCACCGCCGCTACCGCGGCGGAGCTTCCCACCCTCCCACCCGGAACTCCCCGGCCTCACGAGGCCCGGCCCCGACGCGAAGCGCTTGCGGGTGGGTCTGTCTCCAACGGCCCTCGCCGGGCCCTCTGCATCAGGCGCGCAGCGCCGTGCGGAGGCCCTTCAGGTCGATCTGCTCCGTCTCGTCGTGGGCGGTCAGGTCGATGACCTGGCCCACGCCGCGCTCCGCGTCGGTCGTCGCGTCCGACGGCTTGAACTCGGCCTCGGCCTCCGCCTTGTGGACCGCGAGGGCCTCCTCGCCCACGACGTCGGCGAGGTCCTCGTTCTGCACGGCGTCGAGGGCGGCCGGGGCCGCGCCCTTCGTGCCGAAGAAGTCGAAGCCGCCCTCTCCGGCGGTCCTGCGGGCCTGCGCGGGCGGCACGACGGCCGCCGCGGCCGGAACCAGCAGGTGTGCGCCCGCCGCGCGCTCGTGGCCGTCCACGGCCTCGTCGGCCGCCTCAGGCTCGTCGGCTGCCTCGGCCGCCTCAGGGGCGCTCAGCTCTTTGTCGTCCGCCTCGGCCTCCGGGGCGTCGGAGGCGTCGAGGTCCTCAACGGCCTCGACCTCGACCTCGACCTCGATCTCGGCCTCGGCCTCGCCGTGCCGCCCCGTCAGGCGGTCGAGCGCCGCGTTGGCCCGCTCGTACAGCGAAGCCTCGGGCGTGTCTTCCTCGGCGTCCTCCGCAGAGCCCGCCGGGAGCGCCCGTGTGGACGTCGTGGCCTCGATGGCGAGCAGCCGCCGCCCTTCGAGGGCACTGGCCCGCTCGGTCTCCGCCGTGGCGTACCGGCGCAGCAGCGCGGCGTGTTCGTTGCGCAGCGCGGCCAGCTCCGCCCGCTTGGAGCGCAGCTTGTTCTCCAGCTTGGAGCGCAGCTCACGCGCCTCGTCGAGGTCGGACTCGCACTCCGCTATGCGCTCCTCGTAACGCCACTCCTCGCTCGCGCGCGCCCGGCCGAGCTCCGCGACCCGCTTGCCCGCGGCCCGGTCCCAGCGGCGCATGACGACGGAGCCCAGGACGGCGCTCGCGGCCGCGGCGGCGGCGAGCCCGCGCAGCACGACGGGTTCCGCGAACAGCCAGGCGCCGCCGGCCGCGGCGAGGGAGAAGCCTGCGACCGCCGACGGAGGAAGCAGCCTGTGCAGTGGTGGGGAATGGCGGTGACGTCCACGTGGCATGGCCAGAAACTTACCGCGCGTAGGCGAAGTCTGGTGCCCCGCCCGCCAAAATCCCGGTGCCCCCACCGCAACTCCCCACCCCGCCGAGCCACTTCTTCTCCGACCGGCCACTTCACCGCCTCCGGCCGGATTCCGCAACCCGGCACGCGATCTCCGCGCTTACTTCTCGATCAGGCCCTTGGACTTCAGATAGTCCTTCGCGACATCGCCTTCCTTCTGGCGCTCCTCGTCGACCTTGCGGTTCAGTTCGATGAGATCGTCCGTCGTGAGCGTCTTGGTGAGCTTGCCGAGCGCGTCGGCTATCTCCTTGTCGCCCGCCGACTTCTCGTTCACGACGGGAAGGATGTTGTCGGCGTTCTGGAGCTTCTTGTCGTCCTCCAGGATCACGAGGCCGAAGTTCTTCAGCGTCGCGTCCGTGGTCGTCGTCAGGACCAGTTGGTCCGTGCCGTTCTTCACGGCCTGCTTCGACTGGGTGGTGCCGACGCCCTTGGGGTCGATTCCGGCGACGTCGATGCCGTACTTCTTCTTCAGGCCGGGGGCGCAGAACGGCCGCGTCTCGCATTCGTCACCGGCGGCGATCCTGACCTTCTCGCCGGACTTGCCAAGATCCGAAAGCGTCTTGAGCTTGTGCTCCTTCGCGTAATCCTTGGTCACCGCGAACGCGTTCTGGTCGACCGCGCCGCCCGCCGGAAGCGCCTTGAGGCCGCGCGGCTTCGCCAGCTTGGCCAGTTCGCTGACCGTGGCCCCGAGGTCACTGGACGCGACCGGCTCGGCGTCCGAGCCGTTCTTCTTCAGGTTCAGGAATTCCGTGAGCGTGGCCGCGTATTCGGGGGCGACGTCGATGGAGCCCTTCTTCAGCTCCGGCTCGTACACCTCGCGGTTCTGCACCGTCTTCACCGACGCGTCGTATCCGGCGTCCCGCAGCACGCCCGCGTACAGCTCGGCGAGCACCTTCTGCTCGGTGAACCGTGCCGAGCCCACCACGATCGCGCCCTTGCCGCCGACCGAGTCCTTGTCGTCCTCCAGGCTGTCGCCGCCGCACGCGGCGAGGCCCGCGCCCAGCGTCACGACGGCCACGGCCGTCCCTGCCATCCGTCGCGCGCGACGCGTTCTGCTGTTCATCGGTGAACCACCATTCGAGAGTTTCAAGACCACGGGTGTGAAGAGAGGGGGCCCCAGGCCCCGTCAGGCGCTCAGGCACGCATACGGGACCGCCCCCGCATCGGGTCGCAGGCCCACCCCACCGCGACGAGCACACCCTCCACCGCCAGGGCCAGCAGCGCCACCAAGAAGGCGCCCGCGACCACCTGCGGCGTGTTCTGCAGATTGAACCCGGCCGTGATGATCCGGCCCAGGCCGCCCTCGCCCGCCATCGCGGCGAGCGTCGCCGTGGCGACGACCTGCACCGCGGCCGACCGCACCCCCGTCATGATCAGGGGGTACGCCAGCGGCAGCTCGACCCGCCCGAAGACCTGACGGCCGCTCATCCCCATGCCGCGCGCTGCCTCGACCACCGAGCGGTCCACCTCGCGCATGCCCACGTAGGCGTTCGTCAGGAGCGGTGGCACGGCGAACAGGACCAGGGCGATCAGCGTCGGCACGTCCCCGTGCTCCCCGAGCGGGGTGAGCGTGAGCAGGATGAGCACGGCGAGGGTCGGCACCGCGCGCCCCACGTTCGAGATGTTCACCGCGAGGGCGCCGCCCTTGCCGATGTGCCCGAGCAGCAGGGCGATCGGCAGCGCGATGGCGCACGACACGGCGAGGCAGACCCCGCTGAAGTAGAGGTGCTCGGCGAGCCGGTGCCACACCCCCTTCTCGCCCTGCCAGTTGGCGGACGTGGTCAGCCACTCATAGGCACCGGATATCGCGTTCATACGGGCTCAGCCACCTTGCCCACACCGGGGGCCGCGTCCGCCTTGCGCGAGAAACGGCTCGTACGTATTCGATGCGCCCGGGTCCACGGGGTGAGCCAGCGCTGGAGCGCGAGCAGCAGCAGGTCGGCCGCGAGCGCGAGCAGGACGCACAGCACCGACGCCGTGAGCACCTGGGCCTTGAACTGGGTGTCGAGGCCGTCGAGGATCATCGTGCCCAGACCGCCCTTGTCCACGATGGCGCCGACCGTGGTGAGCGCCACCGTCGAGACCGTGGTGATGCGCACCCCGGCGAGCAGCGAGGGCAGCGCGAGCGGCAGTTCGACCTCCCACAGCAGCCGCAGTGGGCCGTACCCCATGCCCTTGGCGGCCTCCCGCGCCTCCTCGGGGACCGCGCGCAGGCCCGCGAGGATGTTCCGCACGAGGATCGTCAGGGAGTACAGGACGAGGCCCGTGACCACGAGCGACGCGGACAGACCGAAGAACGGGAGCAGCAGCGAGAACATCGCGAGCGACGGGATCGAGTACAGCACCGTCGTCACGCCGAGGATCGGCGCGGCGAGGAAGCGCCAGCGCCGCGCGAGCAGGGCGAGCGGCAGCGACACCGCCACGCCTATCGCCACGGACGCCGCCGTGATGCCGACGTGCTGCACCGTCGCGTCGATCAACTCCTGACTGCGCGAGCGGACGTACTCGCCGCAGATCCAGTCGTTCGTCACGAGACAGTTCCGCTTGCTCACCCGCCCCGCCTCCCCCGATTCCCCGAAGCCATGCCGATCGGACGTGTGCTCCATCGCACACGTGCCGCGTGTCCTGTCGACCGCACAGGCCGACCCGGTGCGCGGGCCGCGTGCGCCGACCGTGCGCGGCCCCTCCACCCGGGCCCCGCACGGGCCGTGACACGTGCCCAAACGCACACGTCCATCTGTCCCGCGACCCTAACGCCGAGCACTGACAATCGCCGAGACTCGTCGTGCGGGCGCAACACGGCCTTCACAGACGCGGGCGCACCATGGCCCTCTCAGCACACGCGCCACAATGGGGACTCATGATCCGGTTCGAGCATGTGACCAAGCGGTACGCGGACGGCACGACGGCCGTCGACGACCTGTCCTTCGAGGTCAACGAGGGTGAACTGGTCACACTCGTCGGCCCTTCGGGCTGCGGCAAGACCACGACGATGAAGATGGTGAACCGGCTCATCGAGCCCACCAGCGGCCGGATATTCCTCGACGGTGACGACATATCGGACATCGACCCGGTCCAACTGCGCCGCCGCATCGGCTACGTCATCCAGCAGGTCGGCCTGTTCCCGCACAAGACGGTGCTGGACAACACCGCGACCGTCCCGCACCTCCTCGGCGTCAAGCGCGCCAAGGCCCGTGAGCGCGCCGCCGAACTCCTCGACCTCGTGGGCCTCGACCCGGCGGTGTACGGCGACCGCTACCCCGAGCAGCTCTCCGGCGGCCAGCGCCAACGCGTGGGCGTGGCGCGGGCGTTGGCGGCCGATCCGCCGGTGCTCCTGATGGACGAGCCGTTCGGCGCGGTCGACCCGGTGGTGCGCGAGCGCCTCCAGAACGAGTTCCTCCGCCTCCAGCAGGCCGTGCGCAAGACCGTGTTGTTCGTCACGCACGACATCGAGGAGGCCGTCCGGCTCGGCGACCGCATCGCCGTCTACGGGCACGGCCGCATCGAGCAGTTCGACACCCCGTCGACCGTCCTCGGCGCGCCCGCCACGGAGTACGTCGCGGACTTCGTCGGGGCGGACCGGGGCCTGAAGCGCCTCTCCGTGACGCCGATCGAGGAGGGCGACCTGGAGCAGCCGCCGGTCGTGCACCTCGACGACGCGCTGCCCAGGGAGCTGGACGCCCGCTGGGCCGTCGTCCTGGACGGCGACAACAACCTGCACGGCTGGATCTCCGCGGAGCACGCGCGCGGGGGCACCGGTACGGTGCGCGAGCACGCGCGGCGCATGGAGGCGTGGCTGCCGGTGGGCGCGAGCCTGAAGCAGGCGTTCTCCACGATGCTCCAGCACGACGCGGGGTGGATCGCGGTCATCGACGAGCACAGCGAGGGGCGGTTCCTCGGGGTGCTGACGCCGGCGCGGCTGCACGAGGCGCTGCGGCGCTCGACGACGGCGGACGCGCTGGACATCGCGCGCGGGGACGTCGAGCTGGAGAGCGTGGCTACGGTGACGGGCGGCTGAAACGACCGCTCGGCACCGGGGCGCTGAGCAGCCCTTTCAGCCGCCCGCAGGGGCCCCAGGTGCCGAGCGACCCTTCCAGCCGCCAGCAGCGGCACCGGGGTGCTGAGCAGCCCTTTCAGCCGCCCGCAGCGGGCCCCGGGTGCCGAGCAACCGTTTCAGCCCTCCACAAACGGGCCCCGAGGGCTACCGCACGTCCGAGCCCCCCGTAAGGCGTTCGCTCATCCACACCAGGGACCCCGGGATCTCCCGCCGCCACGTGTTGAAGTTGTGGCCGCCGCTGTCGAGGATCATCGACGAGACGCGCGTCGGCGGCTTCACCTTGTCGATGAACTTCAGGGTGTCCTTGTAGTTGCCCTCGCCCTTCTTGCTGCTGCTGAGCAGCAGGGAGGTCTTCGGGGGCGGCATGTGGTCGAGGTACCACATGAGGTTGGCCTGGTTCTCCAGGTCCTTGTCCCCGTGGAAGAGGTTGCCCGTGGTGACGTCCTGGGCGGCCTTGTAGTAGCCGGACAGGCTCGCCCCTGCGCCGTACACGTCGGGGTGGTGCATCGCGAGCTTCAGCGCGCAGTAGCCGCCGGTGGAGTCGCCGATGATGCCCCAGGAGTCGGGCTTCTTGCCCGCGCGGTAGTGCTGGGTGATGGCGTCCGGCAGGTCGCGGGCGAAGAAGGTCTCCGCCTGCGGGCCGCCGGGGATGTCCACGCACTCGGTGTCGCGCGGCGGCGCCACGGTCGGCCGGAGCATGACCAGGATCATCGGCTGCATCTTGCCCTGCCGGACCTGCTTGTGGGCGGTCTGCGGGTAGTGCAGGCCCTTGATGAGCGCCTCGGCGGTGCCGGGGTAGCCGGTCAGGACGACGGCCGAGGGGAAGGTGCGGTGCTTGTACTGCGGCTGGAAGTACTCCGGCGGCAGGTAGACGTACGCAGGGCTGGCGATCTTCGAGTTCCGGCCCTGGACCTGGACCTTCTGGATCTGGCCGCCGACACGGGGCGTCTCGCCGCCGGGGACGTCCACGGTCTGGGTGTCGGTCACCTTGACCGGGCCCTTCTCGCCCTTGAGCACGTCGTGGTCCACGACGACGCCCTGTTCGGTCTCCTGGCCGAGCAGGTCCGCCCAACTGGCGTAGAACCCGAACGCCTGGTTGGTGTAGAGACCGATGGAGGCGAAGACCGCGACCTGCGTGGCGAGGAGCAGCCCGACGCGCCCGGTGATGGCGCGCCAGCTGCGGCGTGCGAGCCGCGGCCACAGCCAGATCGTGCCGATGAACAGCAGCACGGCCAGCGCGATCGCGAGTGCCAGCACTTTGTTGCTCGTGAGACCCATGGGAAGATCCTGCCTGCGCTTTCTGCCTGTTCACTCCCGGGGGCCGGAAGGGCGGGCTCCGGACTCGGGTCAGAGCCCTGGCCCGGGTTTGGCCGGGGCTTTCCTCGGCCTTGCCATGCCTTTTCCGCCAGCTTTGAGCTGGTTTTCCGGTTCGGAGTGAACCCGTGTCCCCGAAGGACCGTCCTAGAGGGCGCAATATTGCCGGTTGCCGGTTTTGGCACCGGATCGAAGCTCTCTCGCGGAACTACGGGATGCGATGTCTGTCAGGATAGATGGGGAAATGTCGGGTGTGGTTCCAGAAGGTAAGGGTGGGCTGCGCCGCATCCTCCGCGGCCCCCGCCCCGAAGCCGTCCCCACCCTGGTCGCCAGAGCCTGCACGCTCGTAGGGCTCCTGAACGTGGCGGCGGGGGTGTTCCCCCGCTTCCGCCACAGCCGTCTGCACACGTTCGCCGAGGTCCTGCCCGGTCTGTTCGGGCCGTTCGCCGCCGCGCTCGCGCTCAGCTGCGGCGTGCTGCTCCTGCTCCTCGCGCACGGTCTGCGCCGCAACAAGCGCCGGGCGTGGCGCGCCGCCGTGGTGCTGCTGCCGCTGGGCGCCGTGGCACAGTTCACATACCGTCACTCGTTCATCGGCGTGTTGATCCCGATCGCGCTGCTCGTGCTGCTGCTCCGGCACCGCAAGGAGTTCGCCGCGCTGCCCGACCCGCGCAGCCGCTGGCGGGCGCTCGCCAACTTCGTGGTGCTCGGCGCCGGGTCCCTCGCGCTCGGTCTGGTGATCGTCAGCGTGCACCCGGACAAGGTCGTGGGCGACCCCAGCATCTCCGAGCGCCTGATGCACGTCCTGTACGGCCTCTTCGGCGTCGAGGGCCCCGTGGACTACACGGGCCGCACCCCCTGGACCGTCGGCTTCTCCCTCGGCGCCCTGGGCCTGCTCACCGCCCTCACCACCATCTACCTGGCCTTCCGCCCGGAGCACCCGGCGGCACGCCTCACCGAGGACGACGAGACCCGCCTGCGCGAGCTGCTCGCCAAGCACGGCGGCCGCGACTCCCTCGGCCACTTCGCGCTGCGCCGCGACAAGGGCGTGGTGTTCTCGCCGAGCGGCAAGGCCGCGGTCACGTACCGCGTCGTGTCGGGCGTGATGCTGGCCTCCGGTGACCCCATCGGCGACGTCGAGGCCTGGCCGGGCGCCATCGAGCGCTTCATGGACGAGGCCAAGGCCCACTCCTGGACGCCCGCCGTCATGGGCTGCTCCGAGACGGGCGGCCAGGTGTGGACGCGCGAGACCGGCCTCGACGCCCTGGAGCTGGGTGACGAGGCGGTGGTGGAGGTCGCGGATTTCTCCCTGTCCGGGCGCGCGATGCGCAACGTGCGCCAGATGGTCAAGCGGATCGAGCGCAATGGCTACGAGACGCGCGTACGGCGCATCCGTGACCTCGGCGAGCAGGAGCTGGAGCGCATCCAGCGGGCCGCCGACGACTGGCGGGGCACCGACACCGAGCGCGGCTTCTCCATGGCCCTCGGCCGCATCGGCGACCCCTCGGACGGCGACTGTCTGATCGCGACCGCCCACAAGACCGACGAACAGCCCGGTCCGTACGGCGACTTGAAGGCCGTGCTGCACTTCGTGCCGTGGGGCAAGGACGGCGTGTCGCTCGACCTGATGCGCCGTGACCGCAGCGCCGACCCGGGCATGAACGAGCTGCTGATCGTGGCCGCGCTGCAGGCCGCCCCGCAGCTCGGCATCGCGCGCATGTCGCTGAACTTCGCGATGTTCCGCGCCGCCCTCGCGCGCGGCGAGAAGCTGGGCGCGGGGCCGGTCCTGCGGGCCTGGCGCGGACTGCTCGTCTTCCTCTCCCGCTGGTTCCAGATCGAGTCGCTGTACAAGTTCAACGCCAAGTTCCAGCCACGCTGGGAGCCGCGCTTCGTGGTCTACCGCTCCAGCCGCGACCTTCCCCGGATCGGCTTCGCGGCCATGCAGGCGGAGGGCTTCGTGACCCTCGCGCTGCCGCGGTTCCTGCGCCGCCGCACGGCGGGGCCCCGCCCCTGCCCGCACCAGTCGGTGCGCTCGGCCGAGCAGCACGAGGTCCGCGCGGCGTAACACCCGCGCACCCGGGCCTAGGCTGGAGGCATGAGTACGTTGCGCGGGCGGGGATCGGTCGAGGGGCTCCCCCAGTGGGACCGCTGTGCGGTCATGGGTGTCGTGAACGTGACCCCCGACTCCTTCTCCGACGGCGGCCGCTGGTTCGACACCACGGCCGCCGTCAAGCACGGCGTCGACCTGGTCGCCCAGGGCGCCGACCTGGTCGACGTGGGCGGCGAATCGACCCGTCCGGGCGCCCCCCGCGTGGACGAGGACGAGGAGCTGCGGCGCGTCGTGCCCGTCGTACGGGACCTGGCCGCCGAGGGCGTCACGGTGTCCGTGGACACCATGCGCGCCACCGTGGCCCGCCAGGCGCTCGCCGCGGGCGCGGTGCTCGTGAACGACGTCTCCGGAGGACTCGCCGACCCGGACATGGTCCCCTCCGTGGCCGCCGCGGGCGCGCCGTTCGTGGTGATGCACTGGCGCGGCTTCCTCACGGACATGCACGCCAAGCCGGTGTACGAGGACGTGGTCTCCGAAGTCGTCGACGAGATCCACGCGCGCGTGGAGGCCGCGATCGCGGGCGGCATCGCCCCGGAGCGGATCGTCGTCGACCCGGGCCTCGGCTTCTCCAAGGACGCCGAGCACGACCTGGCCCTCGTGGCCCATCTGGAGCGGCTGCGCGACCTCGGCCGCCCGGTGCTCGTCGCGGCCTCCCGCAAGCGCTTCCTCGGCCGGGTCCTCGCGGGCCCCGGCGGCTCGCCGCCCCCCGCCCGCGAGCGGGACGCGGCCACGGCCGCCGTCTCCGCGATCGCCGCCCACCAGGGCGCCTGGGCGGTCCGGGTGCACGAAGTACGCGCGACGGCGGACGCGGTACGCGTGGCGCAGGCCGTGACGGACGCGGGCTCGGCCGGAGCGGCGGGCGCTCGGTGACCCGCGCCAGAACGGACATCGAGCAGGTCGAAAGGGCGAACACCGCCTTCTACGAAGCGCTGGAGCGCGGCGACTTCGACGCGGTCACGGACCTCTGGCTGGACCCGGCGGACCTCGCGGACGGCACCGGCAGCGGCGGCCCGTCGAGCCTGACCAGCGCCCTCTCCCGCCTCCCCGTGGACCTGGAGGACGACGAGGACCCCGGCGCTCCCGACGGAACGGACGACGACAGCCGCGACGGCGGCGCCGACGGATTCGGCGAGGACGCGGACGACGGCGCCGCGATCTCCTGCGTCCACCCGGGCTGGCCGGTCCTCACCGGCCGCGGCGAGGTCCTGCGGTCGTACGCGCTGATCATGGCCAACACCGAGTACATCCAGTTCTTCCTCACCGACGTGCGCGTCAGCGTGGCCGGGGACACGGCCCTGGTGAGCTGCACGGAGAACATCCTCAGCGGCGGCCCGGCGCCCCGCGAAGGCGACGAGCTCGGCCCGCTCGTCGGACAGCTCGTGGTCGCCACGAACGTGTTCCGCCGCACGTCCGACGGCTGGAAGCTGTGGTCGCACCACGCGTCACCCGTACTCGCCGAGTCCGGCGACGACGAGGACGACGAGAGCCCCTCCTGAGGGGGTGGGGCCCCGCCCCGAGTGGGTAGGGGCACCGGCGGACGCCGGTGGCGGGGCCTTCCGGCGGCCCCGCGGGCGAACGCTGTCGGTGCCCGCAGGTAGATTCGAATGTGGCTGGGGTGCCGACCGCACTCGGCAGGGACCGGCCGTACCGACGACTGTCAGGAGTGATTCGCGTGGATCGTGTCGCGCTGCGCGGCCTGAAGGCCCGCGGGCACCACGGTGTCTTTCCGCGGGAACGCGAGGAGGGCCAGACCTTCATCGTGGACCTGGTCCTGGGTCTGGACACCCGTGCGGCCGCTGCCGACGACGACCTGGCGAAGACCGTGCACTACGGCATCGTGGCGGAGGAGGTCGTGGCCGTCGTGGAGGGCGAGCCGGTGAATCTCATCGAGACGCTCTCCGAGCGCATCGCCCAGGCCTGTCTGAAGCACGACGGCGTCCTGGAGGTCGAGGTCACCGTGCACAAGCCGGACGCCCCGATCACCGTCCCGTTCGACGACGTGACCGTCACCATCACCCGGAGCCGCGTATGAGCCCCCACAGCGACCCCACCGTCCAGCCGGTCCCCGCCTCCGTGGTGGAGCAGGTGGACGCCGCCGACACCACGCTCTCCAACCCCCACCGCGCCGTGCTCTCCCTCGGCGCGAACCTGGGCAACCGCCTGGAGACCCTCCAGGGCGCCGTCGACGCCCTGGAGGACACCCCGGGCCTGCGCGTCAAAGCGGTCTCCCCCGTGTACGAGACGGAGCCCTGGGGCGTCGAGCCCGGCTCGCAGCCGTCGTACTTCAACGCGGTGGTGGTCGTGAAGACCACCCTCCCCCCGGCCTCGCTCCTGGAGCGCGCGCAGGCCGTCGAGGAGGCCTTCCACCGGGTCCGCGACGAGCGCTGGGGCGCCCGCACGCTCGACGTGGACATCGTGGCGTACGCCGACGTCGTCTCGGACGACCCGGCGCTCACCCTGCCGCACCCGCGCGCGCACGAGCGGGCCTTCGTGCTCGTCCCGTGGCACGACGTGGAGCCGGAGGCACGGATCACCGGCCGCGGCCCGGTCGCGGACCTGCTCCAGGACGTCACCCGCGAAGGCGTCACGCCGCGCCCCGACCTGGAACTCCGCCTGCCCGAGTAGTCGTTAGGGTCTACCGAGAAGGCGGCAGCGGGACACAGGCAAAAGGGGCGACCTCCGGAATGAAGCAACTGCGCGTGAGGACGCTGGCAGGCCTCTTCGTCGTCGCCGGAGTGCTCTCCTGGGCGGGCGCCCGGCTGTGGAACTCCGTGGACACGCTGCCGCGCGTGCCCCTCGCCGCGCCCATCGTCCTGGCGGTGATCGCCGTGGTGCTCCTCGCCACGGCGATCTCGCTGCGCGCCCGGCTGCGGGCCCAGCGCGAGCGGCGGCCCGGAGCCAAGGGCGTCGAGCCGCTGATGGCGGCCCGCGCGGTGGTCTTCGGCCAGGCGAGCGCCCTGGTCGCGGCCCTGGTGTGCGGGATGTACGGCGGCGTGGGCGTCTTCCTGCTCGGTTTCCTCGACATCCCCGACCGCCGCGACCAGGCGTACTACGCGGCCTTCTCGGTGGTCGCGGGCATCGGCGTGATAGCGGCCGCGTTCTTCCTGGAGCGCGTGTGCAGGCTGCCGGAGAACGGCGACGACGAGCACGGCGGCGCGGCCCCGGCGGCCTGACCCGACAGCACCGTCGCGGTGGCCCGGCGGAGCCCCGCCCGCCCCGGCGGCCCCCAAGGCTGTCCCGGCGGCGTGACACCGGCGC
Organism: Streptomyces sp. YIM 121038; assembly: GCF_006088715.1. Classification (NCBI taxonomy): domain Bacteria; kingdom Bacillati; phylum Actinomycetota; class Actinomycetes; order Kitasatosporales; family Streptomycetaceae; genus Streptomyces; species Streptomyces sp. YIM 121038. The sequence continues at coordinate 5,463,866 of NZ_CP030771.1, read as the reverse complement.
CCCCGCAGCGCCTCACCGGCCCCACAGACGCCTGCGGCCCCCCGCAGGAGCTCCCGCTCCTCCGGAGGGCCGTTACGCCGTGTACGGGCCTCTCAGCGGCCTCAGCGCGCCAGTATCAGGCTCATCGCCTCGGCCCGGGTCGTCGCGTCCCTGAGCTGGCCGCGCACCGCCGACGTCGTGGTCTTGGCACCGGGCTTGCGGATGCCCCGTACCGACATGCACATGTGCTCGGCCTCCACGACGACGATCGCGCCGCGCGCTTCGAGGATGCGCATCAGGGAGTCGGCGATCTGCGTGGTCAGCCGCTCCTGGACCTGCGGGCGGCGGGCGTACACGTCGACGAGCCGGGCCAGCTTCGACAGACCCGTGATCTTGCCGGAGTCCGCGGGGATGTAGCCGACGTGCGCCACGCCGTGGAACGGCAGCAGGTGGTGCTCGCAGAGGCTGACGATCTCGATGTCCTTCACCAGGACCATCTCGTCGTGGCCCAGGTCGAACGTGGTCGTCAGGACGTCCTCGGGCTCCTGGCGGAGCCCGGAGAGTATCTCCCGGTAGGCGCGCGCCACCCGGGCCGGAGTGTCGCGCAGGCCTTCACGGTCCGGGTCCTCGCCGACCGCGATCAGCAGCTCCCGCACGGCGTTCTCGGCCCGCTTCTCGTCGAACTCGCCGATCGAGCCCTCGCCGGCCAGCGTCACGGGGTCGGTCATCTATGCCTCGTTCCTGGTTCCTGGTACTTGCGGACGGCCGAAAAGAGCCGTGCCCCCCAGGCTAGAACCAGGGGGGCACGGCATCCATTCCGGGCCTGCTGAGGCGCGCGGGATCAGCTCTCGGGGCGGTCCTCCGGGGCCACCTCGAGGGACTTGGTCTCTCCGCCGGAACCGCTGGAGGCGGTCACCGCGGGAGAGGCCCCGTTCGCACCGTTCGTCAGGGACAGCTCCTTGGGCGAGAGCACCGGCGGGCGGGTCGACGGCGTGCGCCGCGTGGAACCCGTCCAGGCCGGGCGGGCCGGGCGCTTGACGATCGGGGCGAAGACCTCGGCGATCTCCTCCTTGCCGAGGGTCTCCTTCTCGAGCAGCGCGAGGACCAGGTTGTCCAGGACGTCGCGGTTCTCGACGAGGATTTCCCAGGCCTCGTTGTGCGCGGTCTCGATGAGCTTCTTGACCTCTTCGTCGACCAGCGCCGCGACCTCTTCCGAGTAGTCCCGCTGGTGCGCCATCTCGCGCCCGAGGAACGGCTCGGTGTTGTCGCCGCCGAACTTGATCGCGCCGAGCCGCTCGGTCATGCCGTACTGCGTGACCATCGCGCGGGCCGTGGCGGTGGCCTTCTCGATGTCGTTCGCCGCACCGGTGGTCGGGTCGTGGAAGACGAGCTCCTCCGCCGCGCGGCCGCCCAGCATGTACGCCAGCTGGTCCAGCATCTCGTTGCGCGTGGTGGAGTACTTGTCCTCGTCCGGGAGGACCATCGTGTAGCCGAGGGCACGGCCGCGGGACAGGATCGTGATCTTGTGCACCGGGTCGGAGTTCGGGGAAGCCGCCGCGACCAGGGCGTGTCCGCCCTCGTGGTACGCGGTGATCTTCTTCTCCTTGTCGGACATGATCCGGGTCCGCTTCTGCGGGCCCGCCACGACGCGGTCGATGGCCTCGTCCAGCATGTGGTTGTCGATGAGCTTCTTGTCGCTGCGGGCGGTGAGCAGCGCCGCCTCGTTCAGCACGTTGCTCAGGTCGGCGCCGGTGAAGCCCGGGGTGCGGCGGGCGACCGCCGCGAGGTCGACGTCCGGGGCGACCGGCTTGCCCTTCTGGTGGACCTTGAGGATCTCCAGACGGCCCTGCATGTCCGGACGGTCGACGGCGATCTGCCGGTCGAAGCGGCCGGGCCGCAGGAGGGCCGGGTCGAGGATGTCCGGGCGGTTCGTGGCGGCGATCAGGATGACGCCGCCCTTCACGTCGAAGCCGTCCATCTCGACGAGCAGCTGGTTGAGCGTCTGCTCGCGCTCGTCGTGACCGCCGCCGAGGCCGGCGCCGCGGTGGCGGCCGACGGCGTCGATCTCGTCGACGAAGACGATCGCCGGGGCGTTCGCCTTGGCCTGCTCGAAGAGGTCACGGACACGGGAGGCACCGACACCGACGAACATCTCGACGAAGTCGGAACCGGAGATCGAGTAGAACGGGACGCCCGCCTCGCCCGCGACGGCGCGCGCGAGGAGCGTCTTGCCCGTACCGGGCGGGCCGTACAGCAGCACGCCCTTGGGAATCTTGGCGCCGACCGCCTGGAACTTGGCGGGCTCCTGGAGGAACTCCTTGATCTCGTGGAGCTCCTCGACCGCCTCGTCCGAACCGGCGACGTCGGCGAACGTCGTCTTGGGGGTGTCCTTGGTGATGAGCTTCGCCTTGGACTTGCCGAAGTTCATGACCCGGCTGCCGCCGCCCTGCATCTGATTCATCAGGAACAGGAAGACGACGACGATCAGGACGAAGGGGAGGAGCGACAGCAGGATGCCGACGAAGGGGTTCTGCTTCGACGGCGAGACGGTGTAACCGTCGGGGATCTGCTTGTCCTCGTACTTGGCCTGCAGCATCTTGGCGATGTCGACGCCCTGGTCGCCGATGTAACTCGCCTGGATCTTGCTGCTGCCCTTGACCTTCTGGCCGTCCTTGAGCTCGACCTTGATGGTGTGATCGTCACCGGTCGTGAGCTTGGCCGACTCGACCTTGTTGTCGTTGATGGCCTGCACGACCTGGCCGGTGTCCACTGTCTTGTAGCCGCCACCCGAACCGACGACCTGCATCAACACGACCACGGCAAGGACGGCCAGCACGATCCACATGACTGGCCCACGGAAGTATCGCTTCACGTCCATCCACACGGAGCGATGCCGCTCCGTACCTCCTGCCATAGTGAGTTTGATAAAAGACTGTTCTTCGGACGGTACCCCAGCATTGTCACCCGAAGCCGCACGGGACGGCTGGCAATCCCGCCTTCGCATGCTCCAACGGCGGGAAACGGCTGGGGGTTCCCGGGCGTCTTACGCCGCCCGGGCCTCCCCGCGCGAGTCGCGCGCCGTCAGCCGCCGTACACGTGCGGGGCGAGGGTGCCCACGAACGGCAGGTTGCGGTACTTCTCCGCGTAGTCCAGGCCGTACCCGACGACGAACTCGTTCGGGATGTCGAAGCCGACCCACTCGACGTCGATCGCGACCTTCGCGGCCTCCGGCTTGCGCAGCAGCGTGCACACCTTGAGGGACGCGGGCTCGCGCGAGCCGAGGTTGGACAGCAGCCAGGACAGGGTCAGGCCGGAGTCGATGATGTCCTCGACGATCAGGACGTGCTTGCCCTTGATGTCGGTGTCGAGGTCCTTGAGGATCCGGACCACGCCGGAGGACTGGGTGCCCGCGCCGTACGACGACACCGCCATCCAGTCCATGGTGACCGGGGTGGACAGGGCGCGAGCCAGGTCCGCCATGACCATGACGGCGCCCTTGAGCACGCCGACGATGAGCAGGTCCTTGCCCGCGTACTCCGCGTCGATCTTCGCGGCCAGCTCAGCCAGCTTCGCGTCGATCTCTTCCTTGGTGATGAGCACCGACTGGAGGTCGGTGCCCATGTCTTTCGCGTCCACCCGCATCACTTTCGGTCGTCCCACCGGCCCGCGGAGAAGAGTCGGGAAAACAGCTGGAATCAGTTGTAACCGGTCTTCCGCGTCAGCCTTGCCGGATCACCAGTCTGCCACCCTGCCGCTGAGCGACGACTTTGCCCGGGAGATTGATGGCTCCCTGGCCGCGCCATCCGGTGATGAGCCGGTCGACCTCTTCGATGTGCCGGGCGAACAGCGCGCCCGCCGGAGCACCGGCGTCGATGGCCGCCCGCCGCACGATGCGGCGGCGCACCGCGGGCGGCAGGGCGTAGAGCTTCGCGCACTCCAGGCGCCCGTTCGCGTCGCGTACGGACGTCTCGGCCTGGGCGGCCCAGGCGTCAAGGGCGTCGGCGTCGTCCCGGGACAGCTGGGCCGTACGGGCGAGGGCCTCCACGACGCCCTTGCCGAGCGCCTTCTCCAGGGCGGGCAGGCCCTCGTGGCGCAGGCGGGAGCGGGTGTAGGCCGGGTCCGCGTTGTGCGGGTCGTCCCAGACCGGCAGGGACTGGACCATGCACGCCTTGCGCGCGGTCTGCCGGTCGATGTGCAGGAACGGCCTGCGGTAGCGGCCCCGGCGCCCGGACACGGCGGCCATGCCGGACAGGGAGCGGATGCCGGAGCCGCGTGCGAGGCCGAGCAGGACCGTCTCGGCCTGGTCGTCGCGGGTGTGTCCGAGCAGCACGGCGGCGGCGCCGTGGCGGTCGGCGACGGCGTCGAGGGCCGCGTACCTGGCGTCGCGGGCGGCGGCCTCCGGGCCGCCGCCGCGGCCCACCGACACGGCGAGCGACTCGACCGGGTCGAGGCCGAGGGCGGTCATGCGCGCGACGACCTCGGCGGCCCGCAGGTCGGAGCCCGCCTGGAGGCCGTGGTCGACGGTGACGGCACCGGCGCGGATGCCCAGCTTGGGGGCTTCGAAGGCGAGGGCGGAGGCGAGCGCCATGGAGTCGGCGCCGCCCGAGCACGCCACGAGCACGAGCGGCGAGGGGAGCGGCTCGTGTGCGGGGAGCGTCGGACGTGAGGTCGGGGAGGCGTGCGCGTCTGCGTGGGGGGCGTGCGGGGAGTCGAGTTCGCGCTGGGCGGCGACGTCGGTCAGTACGTCGTGAAGTACGCGGCGGACCGCCAGGCGTATCGCCGCGACCGCAGGATGGGGACCCATTCCGGTTGGTTCCCTTCATGAAGTTCGGGGGGTGAGCCTCGGGGCTGTCACTCAGCGCCCTCGCGTGGGGGTCGCGAGGTACGGATCCCATGATCCCCACACAATCGGTCACTGAGAGTGTGTCGATGGTGACAGAACCGAGCCGTTACCCGAGCATTGCACGCCTACCCATGGCTCACGGTCCCTCGGACGGGTGATAACGGGGGCGTTCTCCTGCCGTCGGCCGCATCTGTTCGCTCAGTCTGCCTTACGGTGCACCCGCGCGACCCAGTCCGCTGGTTTGGCGATCTCCGCCTTGGTGGGAAGCGTGTTCGGAGAGGTCCATACGCGGTTGAACCCGTCCATGCCGACCTCGTCGACGACGGCCCGCACGAAGCGCTCCCCGTCGCGGTACTGCCGCAGCTTGGCGTCCAGGCCGAGGAGCTTGCGCAGGGCCTGGTCGAGGCGGCTGGCGCCGCGCTGGCGGCGCTCCTTGAACTTCTCGCGGATCTCGCCGACGGACGGCACGACACCGGGGCCGACGCCGTCCATCACGTAGTCCGCGTGGCCCTCCAGGAGGGACATCACGGCCGTCAGGCGGGCCAGGATCTCGCGCTGCGTCGGGGTCTGCACCAGGTCCACGAAGGAGCGGCCGCCGTCGTCCTCCTCGGCCTCCGGGCGGCCGCCCGCCAGGCTCTGCGCGGCCTCCCTGATGCGCTCGAGGACGGTCATCGGGTCCACCTCGGTCTCCCCGAGGAAGGCCTGGATCTCGCTCTCCAGGTGGTCGCGCAGCCACGGCACGGACGAGAACTGGGTGCGGTGCGTCTCCTCGTGCAGGCACACCCAGAGGCGGAAGTCGTGCGGGTCGACGTCCAGTTCGCGCTCCACGTGCACGATGTTCGGCGCCACGAGGAGGAGCCTGCCGCCGCCGTTCGCCCCGGCGGGCAGCTCGCGGGTGGCGGGGGCGAAGGTCTCGTACTGGCCGAGGACGCGGGACGCGAGGAAGGAGAGCAGCATGCCGAGCTCCACACCCGTCACCTTGCCGCCGACCGCGCCGAGTACGGCGCCGCCCGGGCCGCCGCCGCGCCGGTCCTTCATCTTCTCCAGGAGGGGCTTGAGGACCTCCCGGAACCCGGCCACGTTCGCCCGGACCCAGCCCGCGCGGTCGACCACGAGCACGGGTGTGTCGTGTGTCGCGTCCGTACCCATCCTGGTGAAGGAACGGACGTGCTCCTCCGAGGACTTGGCGTGCCGGCGCAGCTCCGCGACCACGGCGCGGGCCTCGTCCCGGCTCACCTCCGGGCCCGGCCGCACGAGCCGGGTCGCGGTCGCCACCGCGAGATTCCAGTCGACCATCTCCGCACCACCGAGGCTCGTCATGTGTCAACGGTACGTGGTCGGCCGCGCGCGCGTACCGGGTTGGGGCGCCCTTCGGCCGGGCCCGGCGGCGGCGCCGGGCCCGGTGAACGCGGCTACGGGGCGCAGCCGCAGGCGGCGGTCGCCGAGGCCATGGCGTCCAGGGCCGCCTGGGCCCCGACCGCGTCCGTCGTGCCCGTCGTCATGAAGGCGAAGGCCAGGAGCCGCCCGTCGGCGGTGACGACCGTGCCGGCCAGGGCGTTGACACCGGTGAGCGTGCCGGTCTTGGCGCGGACCAGGCCCGTGCCCGGCGACCCCTTCGGGTAGCGGTCGACGAGGGTGCCGGTGAAGCCCGCGACGGGAAGGCCGGTGACCACGGAGCGCAGTTCGGGGTGGCCGCGGTCGGCGGCGCGGGCGAGCAGCGCGGCGAGCAGGTCCGCGCTGAGCCGGTCCTCGCGGTCGAGGCCGCTGCCGTCGGCGAACTTCGCCCCCGACAAGGGGAGGTCGAGCTTCTTCAGGCGGGCGCGGATCGCCCGGGAGCCGCCATCGAAGCTCGGCCGCTGCCCGCTCGCCCTGGCCGCCTCGCGCGCGAGGGCCTCGGCGATGTCGTTGTCGCTGTGGGTCAGCATGCGCTCGACGAGCACGGAGAGGGCGGGCGACGAGGTCCGCGCCAGCTTGCCCGCGCGCGGGGAGGCCTCGCCGCGGGCGGGGTCGCCCTGCACGTCGACGCCCCGCTCGCGCAGCAGGTCCGAGAACTTCCGCGCGGCGTCCGCCGCCGGGTCGGTGCTGCGCGGGGCGGGACCCGAGGTGGAGTCGTCGAGGCGGCCCTCGTCGACCATGAGAGGGCTGACCGGCGTGATGTTCTCGTTCGGCCCGATGGGGTGCTGCGCCGGGCCCGCGTACCGGGAGGTGTCGTAGGCGAGCGTCACCCGGCCCTTGGTGCCGCGCTTCTTCAGGGCGCGGGCCGTGTCGTCGGCCAGGGCGCGCAGGCTGGCGAAGCCCGTCACGTACCGGCCCTCCTTGCGCGCGGTGAGCGTGGGGTCGCCGCCGCCGACGAGGACGACCTTGCGGGAGCCGGGTTCGAGGACGGTCCGCGTGGTGAGCCGGTGGTCGGGGCCGACGGCGGAGAGCGTGGCCACCGCCGTGGCGATCTTCGTGGTGGAGGCGGGTGTCAGGGCGTCGCCCGCGCGCTCGCCGTACAGGCGCTTGCCGGTGGTGACGTCGACGACGACCGCGGCCCGCTCGGGGCCGAGCGCCCGGTCCTTCAGGACCGGGTCCAGGACGTCGGAGAGCGCCTTGCCGCCCGGCTTCGCGCGGGCCGGGGCGCCGAGCCCGGCGAGCACGGCCGGGGCGCTCGGAGCGGCCTGCGGGCCCCGCATTCCCGGAAAGCCGAGGTGATCTGCGCCACCCCCGGCTTCCTGAGAGGCGGCGGAGCGACGCTCCGCCGTACGCTGACCGGAGGAGTCCCAGGGCCCGGCCGCGGTGACCGCCACGGCCGCGACGGCGAGGCCCACGGCGGCGGAGCCCGTCGTGACCTGCCACGTCTTGGCTGTCCGGAGCTGTCCGGCAGGCCCGACGGCAAGCCGCCGCAGCAGCGGCAGCGGCCGCCGAAGCCACCGCCAAGTCATGCGCTCGTCCACGACGACCTGCCCCTTTCGCGATCACACATCTGCGTGAGGGACACTTAACCACCCGAAGTATGTGCTGATCATGGAGGAGCCACCCGTGGAGTTCGACGTCACCATCGAGATTCCGAAGGGTTCGCGGAACAAGTACGAGGTCGACCACGAGACCGGCCGCATCCGCCTGGACCGTCGACTCTTCACGTCCACCAGCTACCCGGCGGACTACGGCTTCGTCGAGAACACCCTGGGCGAGGACGGCGACCCGCTGGACGCCCTGGTGATCCTGGACGAGCCGACCTTCCCCGGTTGCCTCATCAAGTGCCGCGCGATCGGCATGTTCCGGATGACCGACGAGGCGGGCGGCGACGACAAGCTGCTGTGCGTTCCTGCCTCCGACCCGCGCGTCGAGCACCTGCGCGACATCCACCACGTGTCCGAGTTCGACCGCCTGGAGATCCAGCACTTCTTCGAGGTCTACAAGGACCTGGAGCCGGGCAAGTCCGTCGAGGGCGCCGACTGGGTCGGCCGCGCCGACGCCGAGGCCGAGATCGAGGCCTCGTACAAGCGCTTCCAGAGCAACGGCGGCCACTGAGCCTCACGTACACCGACGGGCCGTGCGACCCCTCCTGGGGTCGCACGGCCCGTTTGTGTGCCCGGACGCATACTGAGACGAGCGAAAACGGCAATGATCAATTGAGGAACCCCCACGGCGGGTGACGACGTCCGCGAGAGCGGCGCGCCGGTTCAGGCGCATGGAAGGGAGCGAGGGGAAGCGGTGGCTGACCCGGAGGACGAGGACCGCAAGCCGCAGTCGGACGAGGCGCGCAGCGCCTTCGCCCCGGTGGGCGGGGTCGAGCAGACGGCGGCGCCGGAGGAGGATCATCCGTCCTCGGAGTTCACGATCCCCACGGGGCTGAGAATCCCCGTCGCGCCCGAGGACAAGGAGTCCTCGGCCTTCACCACGCCGCAGGCGTACGACGGACGGCAGACGCCGCCCGCCTTCACGCCGCCGGGCGGTGTGCCGGTGGTCCGGCTCACCAAGGAGGCGCCCTGGCAGGACCGGATGCGCACGATGCTGCGCACCCCGGTCGCCGAGCGCCCGGCCCCCGAGGCCACGCAGCGGCACGAGGACGAGTCCGGGCCCGCCGTGCCGCGCGTGCTCGACCTGACGCTGCGCATCGGGGAGCTGCTGCTGGCGGGCGGCGAGGGCGCCGAGGACGTGGAGGCGGCGATGTTCGCCGTCACGCGCGCGTACGGCCTGGACCGCTGCGAGCCGAACGTGACGTTCACGCTCATCGCCATCTCGCACCAGCCCTCGCTCGTCGACGACCCCGTCACGGCGTCGCGTACGGTACGCCGCCGGGGCACCGACTACACGCGGCTGCAGGCCGTCTTCCGGCTCGTCGACGACATCAGCTCCGAAGAGGTCGACGTCTCCCCGGAGGAGGCCTACCGGCGCCTCGCCGAGATCCGGCGCAACCGCCACCCCTACCCGGGGTGGGCCCTGACGGCGGCGGGCGGGGTGCTCGCGGGCGCCGCGTCCGTGCTCGTGGGCGGCGGGGTCGTGGTGTTCGTCGCGGCGGCGATCGGCGCGATGCTGGGCGACCGCCTTGCGTGGCTGTGCGCCGGGCGCGGGCTTCCGGAGTTCTACCAGTTCGTGGTGGCGGCGATGCCGCCCGCCGCGATGGGCGTGGCGATCAGCCTCCTCGACCTGCCGGACGTACGGGCCTCCGCGGTGATCACCGGTGGTCTGTTCGCGCTGATCCCGGGGCGGGCGCTGGTCGCGGGCGTGCAGGACGGCCTGACCGGCTACTACATCACCGCCGCGGCCCGGCTCCTGGAGGTCGGGTATCTGATCGTCGGGATCGTCTGCGGCGTCCTGCTCGTGCTCTATCTGGGCGTGCAGCTGGACGCGGGGCTCAACCCGGAGACGTCGATCCACTCCACCGACCGGCCGCTGGTCCAGATCCTCGCGTCCATGGCGCTGAGCTGCGCCTTCGCGATCCTGCTCCAGCAGGAACGATCCACCGTGCTGCTCGTGACGCTGAACGGCGGCGTGGCCTGGGTCGTGTTCGGCGCGCTCGCCCGCGCCGGGGACATCTCTCCGGTGGCGGCGACGGCCGTCGCGGCGGGTCTGGTGGGCCTGTTCGGGCAGTTGCTCTCGCGCTACCGGTTCGCGTCCGCGCTGCCGTTCGTGACGGCGGCGATCGGTCCGCTGCTGCCCGGTAGCGCCACGTACTTCGGGCTTCTGGAGATCGCCCGCAACAACCTCAACCCGGGACTCGCCTCGCTGTCCAAGGCGGCGGCGCTCGCCCTCGCCATCGCGATAGGGGTGAACCTGGGCGGGGAGCTGTCGCGGCTCTTCCTCAAGGGACCGCGGCCGCCGCAGGAGGCGCAGGGGCGCCGCGCGGCCAAGCGGACGCGCGGCTTCTAGTCCGTCCTGCCCGGTCAGTACCGGGGGTGGCCCTGCTGGGGCTCTTCGGGGTGCTGCGGCTGCCGACCCGGGTACTGGCCCTGCTGGTGCTGCTGGTGCTGCTGGTGCTGCTGGTGCTGCTGGCCCTGCTGCGGGGCCTGCTGGTGGGGGTAGGGCTGCTGGGCCTGGTACTGCTGGCCGTCCGCGGGGGCGGCGTACTGGCCGCCGTGCTGGCCCTCGTACTGGCCCTCGTGCTGGTTGCCGTACTGGTTGCCGTACTGGTTGTCGTAGGGGTACGGCTGCTGGGGCTGGTACTGCTGCTGGCCCTCGTACGGAGCGGCGTACTGCTGGTGGTCTCCCTGGCCGCCGTACTGCTGGTGCTGGGGCTGCTGGTCGGGGTGCTGGTACTGCTGCTGGTACTGGCCGCCGGGGTACTGCGGCTGCTGGGCCTGGTACTGGGACTGGTCGGGGTACTGGCCCGGGTACTGCTGCTGGTGCTGGTGCTCCTGGTGCTGCTGGCCCGGGTACTGCGGCTGCTGCGGCTGGTACTGGCGCGCGGCCTCGGGGGTGCTCGCGGCGGTGTCGTCCTGGGCCGCCGGGGAGGCCGGGGCCGCCGCCGGGGCCTGGGCGGCCGCCTTCTTCTTCTGCGAACGGGCCCGCAGGAACTCGATGATGATCGGGACCACCGAGATGAGGACGATCAGGATCAGGATCGCCTCGATGTTCTTGTGCACGAACTCGTGCTTGCCCAGCCACGCGCCGAGCAGCGTGACCCCCGCGCCCCACAGGATGCCGCCGATGACGTTGAACGTGATGAACGAGCGGTAGCGCATGCCGCTGACGCCCGCGATGATCGGCGTGAACGTGCGCACGATCGGCACGAAGCGGGCCAGGACCAGGGACTTCGGGCCGTGCTTTTCGAAGAACTCGTGGGCCTTGACCACGTTCTCCTGTTTGAAGAGCTTGGAGTCCGGGCGGTTGAACAGGGACGGGCCGACCTTCTTGCCGAAGAGATAGCCCGCCTGGTCACCGGCGATCGCGGCGATGCAGATCAGGATGCAGGCCAGCCACAGCGGAGTGTCCAGCTTGCCCGTCGTGATCAGCAGGCCCGTGGTGAACAGGAGCGAGTCGCCCGGCAGGAAGAAGCCGATGAGCAGCCCCGACTCGGCGAACACGATGAGGAGCAGGCCCCACAGACCGAACTGGTTCAGCAGGTAGTCCGGATCCAACCAGGTTGGTCCGAGCGCAAGCGTCTGCACGGTTCCGGGCTCCTGTGGGTGTGAGGCGTATGGAGGAGGGGGTGCGGGGCGGGCCGTGCGTAGTGATGGCTTCGGCCACGCCGCTCAAAGCTATCAACGCGGGCCGGGAGCGACAGGTTCCACCGCTCGAATCCCGCTGGGCGCACGGCCCGCACCCTCCTCGGCCCCCGCGCCCCTCAGGAGCGCTGTCCGTGCCGCTCCGTGTTCGCCGCGATCGCGTCGCGCAGGTAGATCGCGAGACCCGGCCGGATCGCCTCGTACGTGGCCGTGAAGCGCGGGTCGTCCACGTACATGGCGCCCAGGCACGCGTGCATCTCGTGCGAGCAGTCGTAGTAGCTGTCGCTGATCAGCAGCCGGTGGGCCTCGGCCGCGTCCATGGCCTCCGTGGACGCGGCGGGGGTGCCGGCGCCGAGCAGGTCCGCCATGCGCGCGTGCAGGGCGTCCATGCCGTCGTTGATCCGCTTCCAGTCCTCCTTCGTGTACGCGGCCGTGCGGCGGCGCGACTCGGCGTACGCCTCCGTGGCGCCCCAGCGCTGCTGGACCTCGTCCTCGTACTGGTCGGGATCGAAGTCTCCGAAGACCTCGAACTTCTCCTCGGGCGTGAGGTTGATCCCCATGCGTCTCGCCTCCATGGCGGTCTCGACAGCGGCGGCCATCTCCTGGAGCTTGGTGATGCGCTCGGTGAGCAGCCCGTGCTGGCGCCGCAGCTGTTCCTGCGGGTCGGCGTCGGGGTCGTCGAGCAGCGCGGCGACCTCGTCCAGGGGGAAGCCCAGCTCGCGGTAGAACCGGATCTGCTGGAGCCGGTCGAGGTCGGCGTCGCTGTAGCGCCGGTGGCCCGCGTGGCTGCGCCCTCCGGGCACGAGGAGGCCGATCTCGTCGTAGTGGTGCAGGGTGCGCACCGTGACCTTGGCGACGGCCGCCACCTGTCCGACGGAGTAGCTCACCGCTGTCTCCTTTCCTTCTGACACCGACCAGCCTGGGTCCTCACGTCGCGTGAGGTGCAAGCCCAGGATGCCTCCGGATGTTGCGCCCGTTCTGTCCGCTTACAGTGACCGCAAGGGCCGGGGTGGGCGTGGAGGGGCCCGGAAGCCGACCTCCGGGAGGCACCGCCATGTCGCTGCACCGTGGCGCCGACGAGGGCGACGCGCGCCCGCTGTCCGTGAACCCGTTCTTCGGCGAGGCGAACCCCGTGGGGGGCATGACCGAGGCCCCGCCCAAGCACCGCCTCCCCCAGGACCCGCTGCCGCCCTCCACGGCGTACCAGCTGGTCCACGACGAGCTGATGCTCGACGGCAACTCGCGGCTCAACCTCGCCACCTTCGTCACCACCTGGATGGAGCCGCAGGCCAGCGTGCTCATGGCGGAGTGCCGGGACAAGAACATGATCGACAAGGACGAGTACCCGCGCACCGCCGAGCTGGAGCGGCGCTGCGTGGCGATGCTCGCCGACCTGTGGAACGCGCCGGACCCGGCCGCCGCCGTGGGCTGTTCGACGACCGGGTCCAGCGAGGCGTGCATGCTCGCGGGCATGGCGCTCAAGCGGCGCTGGACGCGGCGCAACGCCGACCGGTACCCGTCCCGGGAGGCCCGGCCCAACCTCGTCATGGGCGTGAACGTGCAGGTGTGCTGGGAGAAGTTCTGCACCTTCTGGGAGGTGGAGGCGCGGCAGGTCCCCATGGAGGGCGACCGCTACCACCTCTCCCCCGAGGCCGCGGCCGCGCTCTGCGACGAGAACACGATCGGGGTCGTCGCCGTCATGGGCTCCACGTTCGACGGCTCGTACGAGCCCGTGGCGGACGTCTGCGCGGCCCTCGACGCGCTTCAGGAACGCACCGGGCTCGACGTCCCCGTGCACGTGGACGGGGCCTCCGGGGCGATGGTCGCGCCCTTCCTCGACGAGGACCTGGTGTGGGACTTCCGGCTGCCGCGCGTGGCGTCGATCAACACCTCCGGGCACAAGTACGGGCTCGTCTACCCCGGGGTCGGCTGGGCGCTGTGGCGCACGCCCGCGGAGCTGCCGGAGGAGCTGGTCTTCCGCGTGAACTACCTGGGCGGTGACATGCCGACCTTCGCGCTGAACTTCTCCCGGCCCGGGGCGCAGGTCGTCGCGCAGTACTACACGTTCCTGCGGCTCGGGCGTGCCGGGTACCGGGCGGTGCAGCAGGCCTCGCGGGACGTGGCCCGGGGGCTCGCCGGAAGGATCGAGGGCCTCGGGGACTTCCGGCTCCTCACGCGCGGGGACGAGCTGCCGGTGTTCGCCTTCACGACCTCGGACGACGTGCGCGCGTACGACGTCTTCGACGTGGCCCGGCGGTTGCGGGAGCGGGGGTGGCTGGTGCCCGCCTACACCTTTCCCGCGCACCGGGAGGATCTGGCGGTGCTGCGGGTGGTGTGCCGCAACGGGTTCTCCGCGGACCTGGCGGGGCTGTTCCTGGAGGACCTGGGGCGTTTGCTGCCGGAGCTGCGCCGCCAGCCCGGGCCGCTGACGCGGGACCGGAGGGGGGCCACGGGGTTCCACCACTGAGGCGGGCCCTCGCGGGGGCGCCCCAGGCCCGCCCCTTCCCGAACATGGGGGCTCCGCCCCCTTGGACCCCCGTATCGGCGCTCCGCGCCTCGTCCTCAAACGCCGGACGGGCTGGAACTGTCGCCGGTCGAGGCAGGGTTTTCAGCCTCTCCGGCGTTTGAGGAGCGGGGGTCTGGGGGCGGAGCCCCCAGGAATCGGGAAGGGGCGGGTCAGGGGCGCCCCCGCGAGGGCACGCGATCAGCGGCTCAGCGCTCCGAAGCGGCGTACCGCCAGGGGGAGGAACACCGCCACCAGGGCCAGTGGGGAGAGGAACGCCAGGAGTTCGGCGTGGGTGGTGGCCCAGGAGGGGGCGGTGGCGGCGGGGGTGTTGCCGAACAGGTCACGGACCGCCGTGGCGGTCGCCGACATCGGGTTCCACTCCACCGCCGCGCCCAGCCAGTCCGGCATGGACCCCGGCACGGTGAACGCGTTGGAGAAGAACCCCACCGGCCAGACCAGGATCTGCACCGCCACCACCAGCTCCGGCCTGCCCGCGACCATCGCCAGGTAGATGCCGAGCCACAGCATCGCGAACCGCAGCAGGAGCAGCAGCCCCACCGCGCCCGCCGCCCCGCCGAGGGACCCGTGCCAGCGCCAGCCGATCGCGAGGCCGACGCCCATCATGACGAGCAGGGAGGCGAAGGACTGGAGCATGTCCGCGACGGAACGGCCCACCAGGACCGCGCCGTTGGTCATCGGCATGGAGCGGAAGCGGTCCACCACGCCCTTGTTGAGGTCTCCGGTGACCGCGACCATCGTGGCGTCCAGGCCGAACACCATGGTCAGCGCGAACATGCCGGGGACGAGGAACTCGACGTAGTCCCCTTCGACGCCCTTCCCGCCGCCGATCAGGTAGTTGAACATCAGCAGCAGCATGACCGGGAAGGCCAGCCCGACGACGACCTGCACGGGCTGGCGCGCCCAGTGGGCGAGCTCGCGCCGGGTCATGGTCCAGGAGTCGGCGACGGCCCAGCCGACGGCCGTGCCCGCGCCCAGCCGCGCGCCCGTGCTCGTGCTCGTGCTCGTGCTCGTGCTCATACGGTCTCCTTCGCGCGGTCGTCGGCCTCGGAGCGCCCCGTCAGGCGCAGGAACACCTCGTCCAGGGTCGGCCTGCGCACCGCGATGTCCTCCGCCTCGATGCCCGCCTCCTGGAGCGCCCGTACGACCCGTGTCAGGGCCTCCATGCGGTCCGCGACGGGCGCGCTGGCCAGGCGGCGGTCGGCGTCGACCGTGACGTCCCCCGGGTCGCCGGGGAGCAGCCGGGCAGCGCGCACCAGCTGGGCGCCGTCGCGGACGACGACGTCGATGCGGTCGCCGCCCAGGCGCGCCTTCAGCTCGTCCGCCGTGCCCTCGGCGATCACCGTGCCGCTGTCGATCAGGGAGATGCGGTCGGCGAGCTGGTCGGCCTCCTCCAGGTACTGGGTCGTCAGGAGCACCGTCGTGCCGCCGCCCACCAGGGAGCGCACCGCGTCCCAGACCTCCGCGCGGCCGCGCGGGTCCAGGCCCGTCGTCGGCTCGTCGAGGAACAGCACCTCCGGCTCGGTGATCAGCGACGCCGCGAGGTCGAGGCGGCGCCGCATGCCGCCGCTGTACCGCTTGACCGCCTTGCCGCCCGTGCCGTCGAGGCCGAAGCGGACGAGGAGTTCGTCGGCCCGCACGCCCGCGCGCCGCACCCCCAGGTGGTGGAGCCGCCCGAACATCTCCAGGTTCTGCCGGCCGCTCAGCTCCTCGTCGAGCGCCGCGTGCTGGCCGAGCAGGCCGATGCGGCGGCGCACCTCCCCGGCCTCGCGCCGCGCGTCGCACCCGGCGATCTCCACGCGGCCCTCGTCGGCCGTGAGCAGCGTGGACATGATGCGCACCGCCGTGGTCTTGCCCGCGCCGTTGGGGCCGAGCACGCCGTGCACCGTGCCGCGCCCCGCCACCAGGTCGAGCCCGTCCAGGGCCCGCTTCTCGCCGTACCGCTTCCGTACGCCGTCCAGGACGATCGCGTCCGTCATCCGACTCCTTCCGGGCTCAGCTCGCTCGACCTAGTCAAGTTTGACTAGGTCGAGGCAGAGGAAACTACCCCCCTGGAGTCGGTTTAGTCAAACTTGATTACTCGGTCGAGAGGGAGGGCATTACGGGCCGGTACAGGCCGCTGCGGGCCGCTGCGGTTCAGTCCGGGCCGCTCCGGGCCACTCCAGGCCGCTCCCGCTAGCGGCGGTCTCCGGGGTGCTTCTCCCCCGTCGCGAACGGGTTCTCCTCACCCTCCGCGAGCACTCCGACGAACGGCTCGCCCTCGCCCGCGAAGGCGTACGCGCCGTTCTCGATCCGCTCGATGAGGCCCTTGGTCCACTCCGCGCCCGCGTCGGCCGAGTGGACCCAGAGGTTCATGATCTCGCCGATGTGGCCGAGCTGCCCGGGGCCGTCCTCGGGCGTGTAGTACTCCGTGACGCCGTGGCGCCAGTCCTCGATGGCGCGCACCCGCTCCTTGAGGAGCGAGACGACCTCCTCGCGCGGCAGGAAGACCATGAAGCCGACGGCCGCCGAGAGCACGTCGGACTTCTGGTCGTGCGCGACGGCGGTCAGAGCCTCGCGGAGAAGGGCCAGGAACTCCTCGGTGCCCTTCTCCGTGATCTCGTACTCGGTGCGGGGCGGGCCGCCCGCCGTGGACGGCGCGGTCTCGTGCTCGTGCAGCAGTCCCTGCTTGGTCAGCTGCCGCAGCGCGTGGTAGATCGACCCGGGCTTGGCGTTGGACCACTCGTGGGCACCCCAGTACTCCAGGTCGTTGCGCACCTGGTAGCCGTGCGCCCGTCCGTGCTGGCGGACCGCCCCGAGGACGAGCATCCGGATCGCCGACATTCACCGCACCCTTCGGCTTGCAGTCATCAACTTTGACTAGGGTACGGCCCGAGAGGCCCATGACGTCTCAGCCCCAGGACTGGCCCGACTCCAGCGCCACCAGCTCGAAGGCGGTCTTGCCGTCCAGGCTCTCGCGGATGATGTCCGCGTGGCCCGCGTGACGGCCGATCTCCTCGACGAGGTGCAGCAGCAGCCAGCGCATCGACACCGCGCCGTCCTCGGGGAACCACGGCGCCTCGGGCAGCGGGAAGGTGTCGTTCAGGCTCGGCACGGACCGGATGAACTCCTCGGTCTCCGCGGCCACTTCGGCCCAGAAGGCGAGGGTGCCGGCCAGCGTCTCGCCCTCGACGAGCCGGAAGCTCTCGCCCCAGGTCTCCTGGGTCCGCTGGCGCTCGTTGGGCTTCTGCTGGGCCATGCGCAGCCAGTTCAGCTCGGTCTCGGCGACGTGCTTGACCAGGCCTCCGAGGGTCAGCTCACTGGCGCTCGGGCGGCTGGCCGCCTGCGTGTCGTCCAGGCCGAGCACCGAGCGGCGCAGACCGCCGCGCTGGGCCTCGACGAAGGCCAGGAGTGCGCCGCGCTCGTCGCCGTGGGCTTCCGCGTTGACGTGAGTGGGCATGGGGTCCGCCTCTCCCGAAGGGTGCTCGCCGGGCTTTCCGACACCTCATACGCTACGGACCCTTGCGGACAACTTCTGTCCTCAAGGGTCCGCGAGCTTCAGGTGTCGGAACGCGCCCCGCAGAGCGGCGGGAGACGCCGGAACGCGCCTCAGAAGGGGAAGCGCGAGCGGCCGTGCTGGACCGAGATCCACTTCAGCGCGGTGAAGGCCTCGACGGTCGACTCGCCGTTCAGGCGCCCGACGCCCGAGTGCTTCTCGCCGCCGAACGGCACGATCGGCTCGTCGTGGACGGTGCCGTCGTTGATGTGGATCATGCCGGTGCGGATGCGCTGGGCGATGCGGACGCCGCGCTCGGTGTCGCCGGTGTGGATCGCGCCGCTCAGGCCGTACGGCGTCTCGTTGGCGATGCGGACGGCCTCCTCCTCGCCGTCGAACGGCAGGATGATCGCGACCGGGCCGAAGACCTCCTGGCGCAGCACCGGGGAGTCGTCGGGGAGGTCCGTGAGGACGGAGGGGGACACGAGGTTGCCGTCGGTGGTGCCGTGCAGCAGGGCCGTGGCGCCCGCCTGGACGGTCTGCGCGACCAGCGAGGAAACGCCTTCCGCCTGCGAGGAGTTGATGAGCGGACCGATGTGCGTCGACGGGTCCGCGGGGTCGCCGACCTTCAGGGTCTTGACCTTGGCGACGAACTTCTCGGTGAACTCGTCCCGCAGCGAGCGGTCCACCAGGATGCGGTTCGCGGCCATGCACACCTGCCCCTGGTGCACGAAGCGGCTGAACACGGCGGCGTCCACCGCGTAGTCGACGTCCGCGTCGTCCAGGACGACCAGCGCGCTGTTGCCGCCCAGTTCGAGGATGCAGCGCTTGAAGGTCTGGGCGCAGACCGTGGCGACGTGGCGGCCCACGGCGTCCGAGCCGGTGAAGGAGATGACGCCGGGCACCGGGTGTTCGAGCAGGGCGTCGCCGATCTCGGCGATGTCCGTGATCACCACGTTCAGGACGCCCGGCGGGAGCCCGGCCTCCTCGAAGATCTTGGCGACGAGGCTGCCGCCGAGCACCGGCGCGTTCTGGTGCGGCTTGAGGACGACGGCGTTGCCGAGCGCGATGGCCGGGGCGACCGACTTCAGCGAGAGCAGGAAGGGGAAGTTGAAGGGGCTGATGACGCCGACGACGCCGACCGGGACGCGGTAGAGGCGGTTCTCCTTGGTGTCGTCCGGCGAGGGGAGTATCCGGCCCTGCGGGGCGAGCGCCAGGTGCACCGCCTCGCGCAGGAACTCCTTGGCCAGGTGCAGCTCGAAGCCCGCCTTGACGAGGGTGCCGCCGAGTTCGGCGACGATCGCCTCGGTGATCTCGGCCTCGCGCTCCTCGACTATGCGCAGGGCGCGCTCGAAGACCGTGCGGCGTGTGTAGGGGTTGGTCGCGCCCCAGGACTCCTGCGCGCGCTGGGCGGCGCGGTAGGCCTGGTCGATCTCGTCGGCCGTGGCGACCGTGATCGACGCGAGCTTCTCCCCGTCGTACGGGTTGAAGTCGATGATGTCCCAGGAACCTGAGCCGGCCTTCCACTCACCGTCGATGTACTGGTGAGCCAGATCGGTGAAGAAGGACATGAGTCGGGACCCCTTGCCGCGGATGAGCAGACACCTGATTTCCAGTCATACTACTGACGATTCAGGTCAGTTGGAGTAGACCACGGAGAAGGTCGCGGCTGTCGGCCGGATTCGGACAGTCCTCCTGGAGCTCGGCCATCGCCCGCTCGTACTGGGCCACTTCCTCCCGCTTGTCCAGATAGAGGGCGCCGGTCAGCTGCTCCAGATAGACGACGTCCGAGAGATCGGACTCCGGGAAGCTCAACATCGTGAACGCGCCGCTCTCGCCCGCGTGGCCGCCGAAGGTGAAGGGCATGACCTGCAGCGTCACGTTCGGCCGCTCGGAGATGTCGATCAGGTGCTGGATCTGACCGCGCATCACTTCCCGGTCGCCGTACGGCCGCCGCAGCGCGGCCTCGTCGAGGACGCACTTGAACTGCGGTGCGCGCTCGGACACGAGGAGCTTCTGCCGCTCAAGACGCAGGGCCACCCTGCGGTCGACGTCGGCCTGGCTCACCTTGGCCGGGCGCCCGGTGCGTCCCGGGCCTGCGGCCTTGCCCGCGGCGACCTTCATGCCGCGCTCGACGACGGCGTGGGCGTACGCCTCCGTCTGCAACAGACCGTTGATGAACTGGACTTCGTAGACGCGGATGAGGGACGCGGCGCCCTCCAGGCCGATATATGTCTGGAACCAGCCCGGCAGGACGTCGGAGTAACTGTGCCACCAGCCGGTCAGGTTGGCCTCCTTGGCGAGCGAGAGGAGCGCGGAGCGCTCGGCCTCGTCGATGACGCCGTAGAGCGTGAGGAGGTCTTCCACGTCCCTGGACTTGAAGCTCACCCTGCCCAACTCCATGCGGCTGATCTTCGATTCGGACGCGCGGATCGAGTAACCGGCCGCTTCGCGGGTGATGCCGCGTGCCTCCCTCAGGCGCCTCAGTTGCGAGCCCAGCAGGATGCGCCGTACCACCGAGCCGCTCGACTCCCCAGCGGTCACTTCGCTCAGTCCTCCCCAAGGTGTTGAGACTCGCAGTCTGCCATTAAACGCTTCGGGCGGTACTCGTTCGGTTACGGAAAGGGAAAGCGTAAGGCAGGTCTCCGCAAGAAACCGTAGGAAGAAATAGGCAAGAAGCGACCTAGGAGCGGTCAAGTCCGGCGCGTGCACGTGCATCTGCCCTTGCATCTGCTGTACGCATTCGGAACCATGGTCGGCGCGCCACTTCTGTGCCGCTGCTCCACCGACCAGCTGTACCGACCGCGCCACCGTTCGATCGCTTTGTACCGCGAGCCGCGAAAACCGGGGAGTGCCTCGCATGGGGACGAATGGATCAACCATGCTCGAGCCATTACGGCAGGGCCTTCCTCCGCTCGACCCCTCCGCGGTCTCCAGCGCCGCCTCCTGCGCCCTCCCCGCCCGCTACGAAGCCGTGGGCAGCGCACGCCAGTTCACCCGGAAGACGCTCGCGTCGTGGGAGCTCGACGACCGCTTCGACGACATCGCGCTCGTCGTCTCCGAACTCGTCACCAACGCCCTGAGACACGCGCTTCCCGGTGACCGGACGCACGCCGAGGTGCACTGCGTCGTCGGCGAGGACTCGCCGGTGCGGCTGCACATGATGCGGTGGACCTCACGCCTGGTGTGCGCGGTACGGGATCCCAGCGACGACGGTCCGGTCGCGCGCGAGGCCGGTGACGCCATCGACGACTTCGCGTCGGAGTCGGGCCGCGGGCTCTTCCTGGTGGACTCGTTCAGCGACGGCTGGGGCTGGCACCCGCTCGCCGGCGCGCTGAGCGGCAAGGTGGTGTGGGCGCTGTTCCAGCTCGCCTGACGGCCCGGCCCCGCCGTGGGCCGGGCGGCCCGTCGGCCGGCCGGAACAGCCCTGCCCCCCGTTTCCCGCGGGTGTTCACTCCCCGCGTCCCCGTGAACGATCGCCTTCCGTCGCGGTTTCCCCCACGGACGATCGTTTCTGCCGGCCCTGCTTGCCTTGCTCCCGCTTGCGCGCTCCTCGTCGACCCGTCGGATCGAAGTGGTCAGCCGCCGAGCAGATGGTCGAACTCGCCGTCCTTCATGCCGAGCAGCATGGCCTCGATCTCGGCGCGCGTGTAGACGAGCGCGGGCCCGTCCGGAAAGCGCGAGTTGCGGACGGCGACGTCGCCGCCCGGCAGCTTCGCGAACTCCACGCAGGAACCCTGCGAGTTGCTGTGCCTGCTCTTCTGCCAGACCACCCCGTGAAGATCCGTGGCCGCCATGCCGTTGAACACGTGGTGCACAGGTCGCTCCCCGGTGGTGCCGTGGCTGTTGTTGTAGCCGTCAACTGTCCCGGATCATAGCTGTGTTCATGTGCCGATGCATGGGCAGATGCACGTGCACGCGGCGTGGTGAGCTGGTTACAGCTCCCTCGCCACCACGTCGAACCCCGCATGACATGCGAACGCCAGCCCCCGTCCATGATCTTCCGCGCCCCCTTCCGCGCGGGGTTGGCCGAATCCGATGACCTCGTACATGAGGAACAGACGCGCGCGGAGGCCTTCTGGTGGCAGGTGAATTTTCCGGCGGCGCGCGGCGGGCGGCGGTACGGCTGCTCCGGCGGCGCGCGGCCGGGCGCGGTGCGACTACTCCGGGGCCCCAGTCGTGCGCTCGCACGTGCGTTGACACGTGCGTTCGTGCCAGAGGCGTTCGTACGGTCCCAGCCAGTCGCGCACCTCGGCGAGGCGGAACGCCTCGATCCGGTAGATGCGCTGGCGGCCCGCGCGCTCCCCGGAGACGAGACCGGCCTCCCGCAGCACCTTCAGGTGCTCCGAGAGGCTGGGCCTGCGCATGTCGAAGTGCGAAGCGAGGGCCTGTACGGGCTGCGGGCCCCGGTCGCGCAGCAGGCGCAGGACCTCGCGGCGGGTGCCGTTGGCCAGCGCGGCGAACAGCCGGTCCTCGCGTTCGCCGGTGCTGACCATGGTGGGCGCCGCCTCTCCTCGACCTCGGGGCCCGCGGGTCTGCCCGGTGGCAGGGGGGCCGTCCGGGGGGACGAACAAGATCCGCCCCGGGGTTCCCGGTGGGGGCGGGGCCCTGGCCGGGCGGAAGCGCGGGCGCTGCACGTGCGCCCCCCTGGTGGCTTCGGGCGCCCCGCGGGACGATCGCCCACAGCGCGTTCTAGATCTCCAAGAAGGCGTCGAACGCCGGGGGCAGGGACTTCCAGGCCGTGCGGCCCGCCGCGTACTCCTCGTCCGTGAGGAGGCAGGACTCCAGGACGTGGGTGAGGGCGTCGCGGTCGAGGCCCGGCGAGGTGAACACGAGGTGCTGGCAGCAGTCGCCGTGCTCCGGGTGCCAGTCGAGCGCGGCGGCCGCGCGGCGCACCGGCGGGACCAGGTCCCAGGCGGCGTCCGGCAGGGACGCCAGCCACGGCCCCGCGCTCTCGACGCACAGCGCGCCGCCCGCCGCGTCCCAGGCGAGCAGCGTGTCCGGCCGGTCCGCGAGCCAGAACCGGCCCCGGCTGCGGGCGGCCGCGCAGGTGAGGTCCTCCAGGGCCGCGTACAGGCGCTCGGGGTGGAAGGGCCTGCGGCGGTGCCACACGAGCGTGGCGACGCCGCTGTCGTCGGCCTCGGCGGGCAGCAGCGCGCACGCCGGGTGCTGCGCGGCGGCGGCCGCCTCCACGTCGAAGCCCGCGAGCGCGGCGCCCGCCAGGTCGCCGTGGCCGATGGGCACCTGGCGGGCCGTCGGGTGGAGCTGGGCGAGGAGCGCGCGGTCCTCGGCGTCGGCGCCCGCCGCGTCCAGGACGGCGAGGACCGGCGGGTACTCCAGCTGGCGCGCCCAGGTGTCGGCGACGGTGCGCCGGTCGCCGGGGGCCGCGGCGAGCCCCGCGTCCGCCAGGTCGTCGCCGTTGGCGAGGCAGGGCAGGAGCAGGGCCGGGTCGACGGCCGTGATGACGCCGCTCAGGCGCAGCGCCCGCGAGCCGTACCCGGCGATGACCTCGGCCATCGCCTTCGGTTCGACGGAGTCCCACAGCTCGACGACCGCGAGCCGGGTGCGCCCGTCCGCGGCGAGCCGCTCCAGCTCCGGTACGAGGTCCTCGCGCAGGGCGCAGCAGGCGCAGTCGTTGACGAGGGGCGTCTCGCCGGTGGAGAGGACGCCGGTGGCGTCGCGCACGGTCCGTACGACCCGGCCGGTGGTGGCGGTGGAGAGGTCGTGGTGCAGGGCCACGCTGTCGGGGACGGTGGCCAGGAGCCGCGCCACGGCCGCGGCCCGGGCCTGCGCGTGCAGGCCCCCGACGAGGGCGACGGCCATGGTGGCGGTCATCAACGGTCCCCGGTGTCAGGGGTGCCGGGCGCCGGGGACGGGCGGGCGGCCCCGTAGCGCCGCTCGAAGCGTTCCACGCGGCCCGCCGTGTCGAGGACGCGCTGCTGGCCGGTGTAGAAGGGGTGGCTCGCGGAGGAGACCTCGACGTCGATGACGGGGTAGGTGCGGCCGTCCTCCCAGTCGACCGTCTTGTCGCTGGTGGCCGTCGAGCGGGTGAGGAAGGCGAAGCCCGCGGCCTTGTCGCGGAAGACGACGGGCCCGTACGGGGGGTGGATTCCGGGTCGCACGCGGATCAGCGCTCCTCTCGGAAGTCGACGTGGCGGCCTGCCACGGGGTCGTACTTGCGCAGGGTCAGGCGGTCGGGGTCGTTACGGCGGTTCTTGCGGGTCACGTACGTGTAGCCAGTGCCGGCGGTGGACCGGAGCTTGATGACGGGGCGGAGTTCGTTGCGAGCCATGAGGGCTAGTATATGAAAATGGTTCCCGTTTCCAAATGGCCGGGACCGCGACCGAACGAGAGGTGCGTCACCTTGTCCGCCCACTGCCAGCTGACCGGCGCGAAGCCCGGCTTCGGCAAGAACGTCTCCCACTCCCACCGGCGCACGTCGCGCCGCTTCGACCCGAACGTCCAGAGCAAGCGCTACTGGCTGCCGAGCGAGAGCCGGTACGTGCGCCTGCGGCTCAGCGCCAGGGGCATCAAGACCGTCGACGTGATCGGCGTCGAGGCCGCCGTCGCCAGGATCCGGGCGCGCGGGGTGAAGGTCTGATGGCCAAGAAGAGCAAGGTCGCGAAGAACGAGGAGCGGCGCGCGGTCGTCGCCCGGTACGCCGCGCGGCGGGCCGAGTTGAAGGAGCTGCTGCGCAGCCCGTCCACGCCGGACGCCGAACGGCTCGCGGCCCGGCGGGAACTGGCGCGCCAGCCGCGCGACGCCAGCGCCACGCGCGTCCGCAACCGCGACAGCGTGGACGGGCGGCCGCGCGGGTACGTGCGGGCGTTCGGGCTCTCCCGGGTGCGGCTGCGGGAGCAGGCGCACGCCGGATTCCTGCCCGGCGTGCGCAAGTCCTCCTGGTAGCCCGGCCGCCAAGCGCTTCGCTGGAATTGCCCCGATAGGCCGTCGACCGCCTGCGGGACCGTCGTGGCTGATCGCGCAGTTCCCCGCGCCCCTTCGGGGCGCTGCCGAACCGCACCACACTTGCACAAGACCGCTCAGCGCCCGCCGCCGCTGTCCGTACCGTCCACCAGCATCGGCGGGGGCGCGGTGTCCAGGGCGTCGGAGAGGTCGTCGAGGGCCTGGAGGAGCAGGCCCGCGCCGCGGCGCACGACGCGGTCCGGGACGCCCTCGCCGTCCCAGGCGTCCAGGGCCTCGCGCACCGGGCCCCAGTCGGGGACGCGGCGCTCGCGCACGGCCCGCGCGCCCTGGGCGGTCGCGGTGCGCAGGGCGTCGGCGAAGCGGGCGGCGGCCGGGACCGGGGGCGCGCCGCGCTCCGGCAGGTGCGCCTCCATCAGCATGGCGACGCGGCCGATCTGCACCAGGGCCAGCTCGGCGTCCTGGGCGGCGGCGCGGGACAGGCCGCGGTGGCGCACGGGCTCCCGCTGGGCGCGCTCGGCCGCCTCCTGCCAGGCGACGCGGGCGTCGCGGGCGGCGAGCAGGGCCTCGCGGACGTCCGGGCAGGACTTGCCCGCGGGTTCGGCGTAGTGGCCGACGACGGCGGCGGCGTACCGGCCGTCCGCCGCCAGCCAGTCCGCGAGGCGGGTGCGCAGGCGCGGGGTCTCCCAGGCCGGGTAGCAGGCGTACGCGAGCATCGCGAGGGCGCCGCCGAGCAGCGTCAGGAAGACGCGCTCCGGGACCGTCTGCGTCCACTCCTCGCCGCCCATGCCGAGCAGGAACACCACGTACGCGGCGACGCAGGCCTGGGCGGCGAACTGGCCCGTGCGCATCAGCAGGTACATGAGTCCCGCGGACGCGACGGCGAGGACGGCGGAGAGGCGGACGCCGGGGTGGGTGAGCTGGACCAGGCCGGTGGCCAGGGCCACGCCGACGAGGGTGCCCGCGAAGCGGGCGACGGCGCGGGAGTACGTCTGGGAGAAGTCCGGGCGCATCACCATGACCGAGGCCATGGGGGCCCAGTAGGCGTGGCCCAGGGGGAGGTGGGTGCCCAGCGCGTAGCCGACGGCGGTGACCGTGGTGACGCGGAGGGCGTGGCGGGTGACGGGGGAGTCGCGCTTGCGCAGTTCCGTGCGCATGGCCCTGGCCGCCGCGGGGGCCAGGGCGGCCAGGCCCGGGCGGAGGAGGTTCTTGGCGGTCGCCCTGGTGTCACGGCCGCCCGGCGCCTCGGGCACGGCGGCAGCGCCCGCGCGGCCGCCCGCCACTTCCACCACGTCCTTGAGCAGGGCTCCCAGACGGGTCGCCGCCCGGTGGGGCGGGCCCTGGAGGATGGCGCCCGTGTCGGGGGTCCGGAAGGCGGCGACGGCCGGGGCCGGGAGGCGGACGGGGGTGCCGTGGCGGATGGCTCGGGCGGCGGCGTCGAGGATGTCGGCCGCGGCGGCGAGGAGTTCCCGGGCGCGGGCCCGTTCGGGGCCCTCCTCGGGGACGCCCATCGCCGGGTCGGCGAGCGAGGCGAGCACCGGTCGGATGCGTTCGGCGAGGCCACGGGCGCCGTGGAGCTCGGCGGGGCGGGTGCGGGCCTGGCGCGGAGTGATCGTCGCGGCGTCGCGGGCCGCCATCAGCGGGACCGGGTCGAAGGGGGCCGCCGGGTCGTGGCGCAGGCGGCGGGCGTAGTCGGCCTCCGCGGCCAGGGCGTCGGCCAGGGCGTCGCGGTGGGCGCCCCAGCGGCGTACGGGGAAGACGACCACCAGGGCCGCCTGGACGAGGCCGCCGACGACCATCATCGCCGCGTGGCCCGCGGCCGCCGCGATCGAGGTGGGGAGGGTGATGGTCACCAGCATGATCGCGACGTTGGACGTGGCGATGAGGCCGATCGTGGGGCCCGCGGCCCAGCTCAGGCCCGCGAGGAAGGTCCACAGGGCGAGCAGGGCGAGGAACAGCGGCTGGTGGGAGCCCGTCACGTAGCCGAGGAAGGTGGAGACGGCGAGGCTCGTGCCGGAGGCGATGGCGAGCTCGGGGCGCGGGCGCCAGCTGCGCTGGAAGGTGGCGATGGCCGCCTGGTACGCGCCGAACGCGGAGCTGGCGGCGACGGCGGGGCCGAAGAGGGTGAGGCTCGCGCCGATGACGAGGGCGAGGCCGGTGGCTCCGCGGAGGGCCACGAGGGGTTCCAGGCGGCGGCGCTCCACGGACAGGCCCGTGTGGGCGGTCTGTCTCAGGGCTCGCCACCAGGTCACTCCGTGATGGTACGCAGGGGTTTGGGGGTTTTGGGGGTGGGCTCGGGAAGGGGGCGCTGTGGTGCGGGTCAAGGCGGGAAGCAGGTGGCGGCGGCGCTCCGCCCCTGTGCCCGCCCGTTCCGCCCCCTGGGCGGACCAGCCGCCCACAGGGCGGGGGGCGGCCACAGGGCGGGGCGGCCCCGGGGCGGGGATGGGGTCAGGCCGGCTGTTCGGCCCGGGTTTGGGTTACCGCTGCCAGGTATTCCGCGATCGCGTCCCGGTTGCGGGTCAGGCATTCGACGCGTTCCGTCATGCGGTCGCGTTCGTGCTCCAGGGTGGCGAGCATCTCCGGCGTCGCGTCGGGGAAGTGGATGATCCGGGGCTTGTTCAGGCAGGGCAGGATCTGCTTGATGATGCGGGTGGGCAGCCCGGCCTCCAGGAGGCCGCGGATCTGCAGGACGCGGTCGACGTAGAACTCGTCGTAGTCGCGGTAGCCGTTGGGGGTCCGATCGGCGACGATCAGGCCCTGTTCCTCGTAGTAGCGCAGCAGTCGGCGGGACGTGTCGGTGCGTTCCGCCAGTTCTCCGATGCGCATGTCAGTCCCTCTCGTCCGCAGGGGTGTCCGGAAGCCTCACACGTGCGTGAAGGTTAGCGCCCGCCGCCGCGGCCGCGCCCTCGGCCCAGCCCGCGCCGTCGTGCACGCCCCGTACGCGGGTCGTGGTGGTCTCGGGGAACATCCGCTCCGTGCGGTCGGTGACGGAGACGTCCCGGGCCGCGAGCACCGGGAGCAGCGCGCCGTCCCCGGCCTCGTGCGTGACGGGCGCGGCCGCGGCCTCCAGGCGGGCGCCGACGCGGTGGGCGTACGCCATCCAGAAGGCCTGGCGGAAGGTCTTGGTGCGGTTGCGGCCGCCCGCGCGCTGGCCCGCCTCGGCGGTGGTCATGGCCGCCGTGCCCTGGACCAGGAGGGAGGCGTACAGCAACGCGACGACGTCCAGGTCGGGTTCGAAGCCGACGACGGTGGAGAAGGCGAAGGCCTCGTTCCACACGGCGCGGCAGCGGTTCGCGGTGGCGACGGCGTCGAGGAGGATCGCCTTCGCGGTCTCGTACGGGGCGTCGACGCCGACGCGGCAGGCGCCGGGCGTGCCGGTGGCGTGCGTGCGCGCGGCGAGCAGCGCCTCGTCGACGCTGTACCGGGCCGTCAGCTCCTGCGCCTTCGCGGTCAGGGCCTCGGCCTCCTCCGGGTACGTGGTGGCCTCGGCCTTGGCGAGCAGGGCGCGGATCCGGGTCAGGGCGCGCGGCTCGCCGTGCGCGGGCGGGGCGGCGAGCGGGCCGCGGGCGCCCGGGGGCGGGCCGACCGGCTCGATGGCGGGCAGGCGCAGGAGGAGGCGGTAGAGGGTGAGCAGGGCGGTGGCGCGCGTGAAGCGGTCCGGGGCGCGCCACGGGGCGAGCGCGTCGAGGTCGGCGAGCTGGCCCGGCCAGCGGGCGGGCAGCTCCTCGGGGGCGTAGCGGCGGTTCTCGGCGCGGATCAGCTCGGCGGCGAGGCGTACGTGGTCCTCGTCGAGGTCGCGGCGCACGAGCCGGACGACGTCGGCGGGCTGCCAGCCGCGCTCCCAGGCGCGGCGGACGAACTCCTCGCCTCGGCGGGCCACTTCGGCGTCGGCGGAGGGGGCGGCGGCGAGCAGGGAGGCGGCGGTGTCGAGGGCGTCGTCGACGTGGCGCGCGGCGGCGGGGCCACGGCCGCGCCGCCCCCGGCGGCCGCGTCCGTCCGTGCCGTCGTCGGGCCCGGTGGTTCCGTAAGGGGGCGTGTGCGCGTACAGGGCCGCCGCGAACGCCTTGTCGATCACCGAGTCCATACCCCTAAGGGTAGGTCTGGCCCTACCTCCGATCCGCCCGCCAGGGGGCGTGAGGCGGGAGGCCGGGGGCGGTTCGCTTGGGGCATGATCTTTGCTTCGCTCCGTGCTCGCTGGGCCGGGTTCCTCGGGGCCTTCGTCGCCGTCGCCCTCGGGGTGGCCCTGACCGCCGCGATGGGGGTGGGGCTCGCCGCGAGCGCGGGGGGCGCGGAGCGGGAGCCGCGGCGGTTCGCGGGGTCGCCCGTGGTCGTGGCGGGGCGGGACACGCTGAGCGTGCCGGTGCGGCGGGGGCCGCGGACCGAGCGCGTCGACCAGCGGCTCACTCATCCACACCCTGTGGACAGGGAACTGCTCGCGGACCTGCGGCGGCTCGGCCCGGTGCGGGTCAGCGGCGGGCCGGACGCCGTCGGCGTGAGCGCGCCGGTCGGCGCGGTGCGGGCCGCCGTCGCCGCGTCCCGCACCGGGGCCCGGGTGCTCACCGGCGCGGACCGCGCCCGCGTCGACCCGGGCGCGGAGCGGGACGGGCGGGCGCTGGTGGCCGTGAACGCGTTCCTCGGCACGGCGGGCGGCGTCGCCGTGTTCGTCTCGGCGTTCGTGACCGCGTCCACGTGCGCGTTCGTGGTGGCGCTGCGCCGCCGTGAGCTGGGGCTGCTGCGGGCGGCCGGGGCGAGCCGGGGCCAGGTGCGGCGCTGGCTGCTCG
Organism: Streptomyces sp. YIM 121038; assembly: GCF_006088715.1. NCBI lineage: Bacteria > Bacillati > Actinomycetota > Actinomycetes > Kitasatosporales > Streptomycetaceae > Streptomyces > Streptomyces sp. YIM 121038. Next base: position 5,434,693 of record NZ_CP030771.1, on the reverse strand, counting down.
GCGAGGCCCTGGTGGTCGGGGCCCTGGCCGCCGCCACCGGCTGCGGGCTCGGGGCCTGGGGCGCCCCGCACCTCGCGCGGGCCCTGGTGGACGCGGAGGTCGCACCGCCGTGGTTCGCGGTGACCGAAGGCCCGCGCTGGACCTGGTGGCCGTACCAACTCGCCTTCTGGACCGGGCTGCTCGTCGCTCTGGCGGGGTCCTGGAGCGCGGCGCGGCGCGCGGCCCGGGTCAGCCCCGTGGAGGCGCTGCGCGAGGCGTCGCTCGACACCGTGGTGCTGCCGCCGGGCCGCCGCGCCGCGGGCGCCGCGCTGCTCACGGGGGCGCTCGGGCTGCTCCTGTGGACGCTGTGGTCGGACCCCGCGGACCTGCTCAAGCGCAAGACGTACACCACCTTGCCGATGCTCCTCGCCACGGCGGTCGCCGCGCTCGCGCCGCTGCTCGTACGGCGCGTCGTGGCCCTCTTCCCCTGTCCCGCCGCCGCGCGGAGCGGGCGGGTCCGCCGGGCGGCCGCCCTCGCCCGGATCGTCCGCGCCAACTGCGGTGCAGGGGTGCGCCGCACGGCCGCCGTCGCCGCGCCCGTCCTCGTCACGGTCGCGCTGGCGGGCTGTCTGTTCGGCTCGGCGGGGACGGTCGGCGCGGCGAAGGCGGCGGAGGCCCGGCAGCGCACCGCCGCCGACCTCGTCGTCACCGGTGCGGGGCTGCGGCCCGTGGGCCCGGTCGCGGGCGCCGTCGTCGCGGCGTCCGCCGCCACCGCCGTGTTCGTGCCCGAGGACGACGGCTCGGCGGTGGTCAGGGCCGGGGCGCGGGCGGTGGCCGACCCGGCGGCGTTCGCGGCGGTGTCCCGGCTGCCGGTGGTGGCGGGCGACGTGCGCGACCTCGACGACCGTTCGATCGTCGTCGACGAGGAGTGGCAGCGGCACCGCGTCGGCGAGCGGGTGCCGGTGTGGCTCGGCGACGGGCGGCGGGCCCGGCTGCGGATCGTGGCGGTCCTCGCGCGCGGCACCGGCGACAACGGCGCGTACGTGACCGCCGCGAACGCGGCGGCCGCCCCCGTGGACCGCCTCGACGTCCGGCTCGGGGCCGGGGCCGACCGCGCCGCCGTGGCACGGGCGCTGCGCGCGAGCGGCGGCGAGGTGCGGCCGGTCGACGACTGGCTCGCCGCCACGTACCCGGGGATGCGGCGCCAGACCCGGCTCGGGCTGCTCGTGCTGCTCGGGCTCTGCCTCACGTACGCGGCGATCTCCCTGGTCTCCACGCTGCTGATGACCGCGCCGGTACGTGCCCCCGAGCTGCGGTCCCTGCGCCTGGCGGGGGCGACGCCCGTCCAGCTGCGGCTCGTCGCGGCCGGGGAGGCGGCGCTCGCGGTGGCGGTGGGCACGGTGCTCGGCCTGGCGGTGACCGCCGTCGGCCTGGGCGGCCTCGCGCTGGCCCTCGCGCGCCTTTCGGTGCCGGGCCCCGGGCCCCTGGGGGTGGTGGTTCCCTGGTCGGCGATGGGCTGGTGCGCGGGGGTGTGCGGGGTGGTGGCCGTGGTGACGGGGGTGGCGGGGGCGTGGCGGGTGACCCGGGCCCCGGACGGCTGAATCGCCGCGGGGCACCTGCCCACAGCGGGCGGACGGCGGCTGCCCGCAGTGGAAAGGCCCGAACGCCGGGCGGGCCGCTGCCCACGGCCCGAGCCGGAGGATTTCAGCCCTTCCGGTGTTCGAGGACGGGGCGCGGAGCGGCGATGACCGCGGGGCCCCTGCCTAGGAGTCGCCGCCCTCGTCGATGAGGCGGCGGACCTCGCGGTCGACGAGCCCGAGGCGGGCCTCCGCCACGAGGGGGACCGCGCGGCGCTGGCGCCGGGCCTCGTGCAGGTCGATGTCGACGGTGACCAGGCCCGGCTCCCACTTGGGTGCCTGCGCGACCACCGTGCCGCGCGGGTCCACGACCCGTGAACCGCCCCAGAACGTGGCCCCGTTCTCGTTGCCGACGCGGTTCACGAACACCACCCAGCACTGGAGCATGCGGGCCGTGTACGACAGCAGGGTGTCCCAGTACAGGCCCGTGTCCATCGCCTCCGGGTCGAGGCTCGCCGCGCTGTTCGTGGGGACGACGATGACCTCGGCGCCGTCCTGCACCGCGAGCCACGGAAGCACCGGCTGCCAGGCGTCGTTGCAGATCAGGGTGGCCGCGCGACCGTGGCCGCCGGGCAGGTCGTAGGCGCGCAGATGCTGGCCCGGGCTGACGTGCTTGCGCTCCTCCCAGGCCAGGTAGTTCGGCAGGTACAGCTTGCGGTGCGCGTGCCGCAGGGCGCCCGCCGCGTAGTAGCCCGACGTGTTGTACGCGCGCAGGCTGGTGTGCTCGTGCAGGCCCACCAGGACGTCCGGGCCGAGCAGGGACAGGCCGAGCAGGCGCGGGTCGTCGGCGGGCAGCGAGGTGTCCCGCTTCAGGGCGCCCAGGTGGTAGCCGTGCAGGCTCAGTTCGGGGAAGACCACGAGGTCGGCGGACTGGGCCCGTGCCTGGGCCACGCACTCGCGGGCGACCTCCAGGTTCTCGTCCACCTCGCCGAGCACGCAGTCGGTCTGGGCCAGGGCGACGCGCATGGCACCGAGCGTGGCAGGGGCGGCCGGGGGCGGCACGCGGGGTGGGCCATGCGGGGTGCGGCCGGGCGGCCGCCCAGGTCCGGGGCCCGATTGTCAGTGGCGGGTGCGATCGTCGAGGCGTGGAAGCGCAACGGTGGGCCATCGCGGAGGACGGGCCGGGGGTGCTCGTGGCACGGCTCGGGGACGACGGGCTGCCCGTCGGGCCCGCCGTGCGGGAGGACGACCTCGCCGGGGCGGTGCGGCGGCGCCCCGATGTCGGACGCTGGGTGTGGCGGTCCACCGCCGACGTCTATCCCCGGCTGCTCGCGGCGGGCGTCCGGGTCGAGCGCTGCTATGACGTGGAGGCCGCGGAGGCGCTGCTGCTCGGGCACGAGGGGCGGCTCGGCGAGCCCCGTTCGGCGGCGGCCGCCTGGGCGCGCGGCAGACGAAGACCCGTGCCCCCGGACCCCCCGCCCCGCGCCGCGGTGCCCGGCGCGCAGGACTCCCTCTTCGAACCGTCCGCGTCCGCGCCGCTGCCCTTCGACGCCCTCCTGGAGGTGTACGCGGAGCAGCTCCGGCGGCATGCGGCGACCGCGCACCCGGGGCGGATGCGGCTGCTCACGGCCGCCGAGTCGGCGGGCATGCTCGTGGCCGCGGAGATGAACGGGGCCGGGCTGCCGTGGCGCGCGGACGTCCACCGCGAGGTCCTCACCGAGCTGCTCGGCGAGCGGTACGGCGGCGGGGGCGAGCCCCGGCGCCTGGCCGAGCTGGCCGACGAGGTGTCGGCGGCCTTCGGGCACCGGGTCCGCCCGGACCTGCCCGCGGACGTGGTCAAGGCGTTCGCGCGGGCGGGTGTCAAGGTCCGCTCGACCCGGCGCTGGGAGCTGGAGGAGATCGACCACCCCGCCGTGCGCCCGCTCCTGGAGTACAAGTCGCTGTACCGCGTGTGGACCGCCCACGGCTGGTCCTGGCTCCAGGACTGGGTGCGCGACGGCCGCTTCCGCCCCGAGTACACGCCGGGCGGCACCGTCACCGGCCGCTGGACCACGAACGGCGGCGGCGCCCTGCAGATCCCCAAGGTCATCCGCCGCGCGGTGGTCGCGGACCCGGGCTGGCGGCTCGTCGTCGCCGACGCCGACCAGCTGGAGCCGCGCGTGCTTGCCGCCATCTCGCGCGACCGGGGCCTGATGGACGTGGCGGGCAGCCCCGACGACCTGTACACGCGCCTGTCGGACCGGGCGTTCTCCGGCGACCGCGAGCACGCCAAGCTGGCGCTGCTCGGCGCGGTCTACGGCCAGACCTCCGGCGACGGCCTGAAGAACCTGGCGGCGCTGCGCCGCCGCTTCCCGCAGGCCGTCGCGTACGTCGACGACGCGGCGCGCGCGGGCGAGGAGGGCCGTCTCGTCCGGACCTGGCTGGGCCGGACCAGCCCGCCCGCGGCCGGCTCGGGCGAGGACGCCCTCGGCGAGGCGGGCCTGCCGCAGGAGGACGCCGCCGCCGAGCCCGATGACACCCCCCGGGAGGGCGGTTTCACCCCCGGGTACGCCTCCACCAACGCCCGTGCCCGCGGCCGCTTCACACGGAACTTCGTGGTGCAGGGCAGCGCCTCCGAATGGGCCCTGCTCATGCTCGCCGCGCTGCGCGGGGCCACCGCGCACCTCCGCGCCGAGCTGGTCTTCTTCCAGCACGACGAGGTGATCGTGCACTGCCCGGCCGAGGAGGCGGAGGAGGTCGCGGCGGCCGTGCGGGAGGCCGGGGACCTGGCGGGGCGGATCGCGTTCGGCGAGACCCCGGTGCGGTTTCCCTTCACCACTCGGGTCGTACGGTGCTACGCCGATGCCAAGTGACGCGTGCGGCCACGCTTCGGACCGGGCCTCCTTTTCGCGCTGCGCGCTCGTCCTCAAACGCCGGACGGGCTCGATGCTCCGCCCGTGAGCTCGCGCAGCTCGGCCACCACTTTCGGGCTCACCCCGTCCAGGGACTCCAGGGCGGTGAGGGCCGAGCGCCACTGCTCCTGGGCCTGGTGGGGGTGGCCCTGGGCGTGCAGGAGGAGGCCGTGCTGGTGGCGGGCCAGGCCGCTCATGTGGGTGTCGCCGCGGTGGGCGGCGCGCTCCAGGAGGAGGGCGCAGGCGCGGTCCGCCTCCGCGGTACGGCCGAGGGCGCGCAGGGCGCGGACCAGGCCGAGGCGGGTGTGGGACTCGCCGTGCCAGTCCTCGTACTCGCCGTGCACGCGCAGGCTGACCTCGAAGTGGCCGAGGGCGGCGGCCGGTTCGCCGAGGGCGAGGTGGGCGTAGCCGATGTTGCAGTGCGCGGACTGGCGGACGACGGCGTGGCCGATGCGTTCGCCGATGGCGAGGCTGCGCTCGTGGTGGACGATGGCGAGCCGGGCGTCGCTGTGCTCGTAGAGGTTGCCGAGGTGGCTGAACGTGATGGCCTCGCTCAGCGGGTCGTCCAGGGAGCGGGCGAGGTCCAGGGCCCGGGTCAGGGCGTCCACGGCCTCCGCGCGGCGGCCGAGGCCGTCGAGCAGCAGGCCCCGGTGGTTCAGGCCGCGGCGCACGCAGGACGCGCGGCCGATGCCGCGCCACAGGGCGAGCGCCTCGTCGTTCAGGGCCAGGGCCTCGCCCGCGCGGCCCGTCATGAAGCGGTGGCCCGCGAGGTCGGTGAGGGCCTGCGCCGTCACGGCCGGGTCGCCGTGCAGCCGCGCGGTGTCAACGGCGATCGCGGCGAGGGTGCCCCACTCGGTGAGGCGGCCGCGGCGCTGGAGGTACGGGAAGAGGTGCCGCACCAGGGCCGGTACGAGCCCGGAGGCGTCGCCGGTGTGCCGTTCGGCGAGGGCGACGACGTTGTCCAGCTCCTCGTCGGCCCAGGCGAACGCGGCGTCGAGGGAGCCGAAGCCCTCCGGGCCGTCGGGCGCGGAGGCGGCGGGCGCCGGGTCGTCGGGCGCGGGGACGGCGAGGCGGTCCTCGCGGTCCCGGCTCTCCGGGGCGATCGCGAGCAGCGCCGCGCGGGCGGTGTCGCCGTACCAGCGCAGGGCCGTCGTGCCGACGGCGTCCGCGGGGCGGGGCTCGCGGTGGGCGCGGGCGAAGTCCCGTACGAGGTCGTGCGGGGCGTAGCGGCCGTACGCGGTCTCTTCGAGGAGGGCGACGTCGACGAGGCGGTCCAGGGCGGCCTGGGCGCGCCAGCGCGGCGCGCCGAGCAGCCGGGCGAGGAGCGGCGCGCCGTACGCGGGCAGGTCGAGCGCGCCGATGACGCCGAGGGCGCGGGCGGCGTCGCGGTCGCTCTCGCGGTCGGAGGTGCGCAGTGCCTCCAGGGCGACGTCGAGGGAGCGCCGCACGCTCAAGTCGTCGTACTCCAGGTGCCGGAGGCGGCCCTCGCAGTCCGTCAGGAGGCCCGCGAGGGCGTCCGGGGTGAGCGCGCGGCGGGCGGCGAGCCGGGCTGCGACGATCCGCAGCGCGAGCGGGAGGCGGCCCGTGAGCCGCACCAGCGGGTGCCCCGCGCCGAGGTCGTCCCGCCCCGACGCGGCGCGCAGCAGCGCGGTGCTGGCCTCGGCGGACAGCGGGGGCAGCGGGAAGCGGGCGGCGCCGTCGAGCGCGGTGAGCGGGGAGCGGCTGGTCACGAGGGTGCCGCAGCCCGCGCCGCCGGGCAGCAGCGGCCGTACCTGCGCGGCGCTCGCGGCTCCGTCGAGGACGAGGAGCGTACGGGTGGGGGCGAGGAGCGAGCGCAGCAGCGCGGCCGCCGCGTCCGGGTCGTCGGAGGCGTGCCGGGCCTCGGCGCCGAGGTCGCGGAGCAGCGCGGCGAGGGCCTGGCCCGGGGTGAGCGGGGCGACGCCGGGGGTGGCGCCGTGCAGGTTGACGTAGAGCTGGCCGTCGGGGAAGCGCTCCCGCAGGCCGTGCGCGACGTGCAGGGCGAGAGCGCTCTTGCCCACGCCCGCCATGCCCGAGAGCACCACCACGGGCGGGGCGCCCGCACCGCCGTCCGTGAGCCGTTCGCGCAGCTCACGGGCCGTGTCCTCGCGGCCGGTGAAGTGCGAGGGCGCGGGCGGGAGCTGGGCGGGGCGGGGCGCGCGGCCCGGTGGCGACGTGGTGGGGCGGCCCCCGGCGAGGACGGCGCGGGCCGGCCGCGCGGCGGGGGCGGTGGGGGTGGCGGGGGCTCCGGGGCTGCTGAGGATCTCCCGGTGGGCCGCGCGGACGCCGTCGCCCGGCTCGACGCCGAGCTCCTCGACCAGCCTGCGGCGCAGTGCGCGGTGCACGGCCAGGGCCTCCGCCTGGCGGCCGGTGCGGTGCAGCAGGAGCATGAGCTGGCGGTGGAACGCCTCGCGGAGCGGATGTTCGGTGACGAGGGACGCCAACTCCGGCACGAGGGCCGCGAGTTCGGCCCCCCGCTCGGGGGCGCGCTCCAGGGCCGCGTCGTAGCGCCACTCCAGGACGAGCAGGCGGGCCTCCTCCAGGCGCTGGACCAGGGCGTCACCCGCGGTGGTCGTGGAGAGCCCGGAGAGCGGGGCGCCGCGCCACAGGCACAGGGCCGCCGCGGCCGCGGCCTCGGCGGTGTCCCAGTCGCGGGCGGCATGGGCCGCGCGGGCCGCGGCGGCGTGCCGTTCGAAGACGCGGACGTCGAGTTCGCCGTCGGCCACGAGCAGCCGGTAGCCCGGCGGTACGGCGTGCAGCCGGGCCGGGTCGTCGAGGAGGCGGCGCAGCCGGGTGACGTGGTTCTGCAGCGAGGCGCGGGCGGAGGCGGGCGGCGCGTCGCCCCACAGCGCCTGGGTGAGCGCGTCGGCGGAGACCGCGCGGCCCGGTGCGAGCAGCAGCGCGGTCAGCAGGGCGCGGGCCTTGGGGCTGCGGAGCGGGCGGGGTTCGCCCGCGGCGTCGTACACGGCGGGCACGCCGAGGAGCCCGAACCGCAGCTCGCCTGCCATGCGTGCCCTACTCCCCCAGTGCCCGCAGCCCCCGTTGGCTGTCACGGCCACGCCAAAACGGGGGCCGTTGGGCACATGTTAGCCATCTGTTGGCGAGGCCTGATCTGATCCCTGCATCGGACCTGGCCCCGACGGTGCATGCGCTTGGCGCGTGGCTCGGGGGAGTGTCGCCGCCGCGGCCGGGTCCGCCCAAACCTGGGCCGCCCCGGCCCCGCACGCCGGGGCCGAGCCCCCCCTCCCGGCAGCGCAGCCGCCCCAGCTCCTCCCCTCCCCCCTTGGCCCCGGCTCAACGCCCCGCGCTAACGCGCTCGTCCTCAATCGCCGGACGGGCTCCGCCACCGGCCCAGGTCAAACCACCGCGCTAACGCGCTTGTCCTCAATCGCCGGACGGGCTTGATGGGCCGCACTGCCGCACTCGTCCGCACGCTGCGTGTGCTCGCGGCCTACCCGGTGGTGTCGCCTGCCGCTCACTGGCTGGTTTTCCCCACCCACCCGCCCCCCCTTTTTTTTGGGGGGGGGGGACGGCGGCGGGAAAGCCGCTAGGACGGGGCCCGGCCCGGTCGCCGGGGCAGGAACGGGTGGGTGGGTGGGAGAGACCGCCGTGGTAGCGGTGGGGCGGGGTGGGGTCAGGTGATGGGGAAGTGGAGGGTGAAGGTGGTGCCCCGGCCGGGGGTGCTGGCGGCGGAGACCGTACCGCCGTGCGCCCGCACCAGGTCACGGACGATGGCGAGCCCCAGCCCACTGCCCCCCGTGGCCCGCGTACGCGACTTGTCGGCGCGCCAGAACCGGTCGAAGACGTGCGGAAGATCCGCCGCGGAGATCCCGGTCCCCGTGTCCGCGACCTCGATGGCCACCCGCCCGGAGACGACCCGGGAGGTGACGGTGACGCTGCCCCCGGCGGGCGTGTGCCGTACCGCGTTGGAGACGAGGTTCCCGATGGCCTGCCGCAGCCGCAGCGGGTCGGCGGTCAGCCACGGGTCGCCCTCCGCTCGGGCGAGGAGACGTACGCCCGCGGCGTCCGCCCGCGCCTGGTGCGCGGCCACGACCTGCTCGGCGAGGTCGGCGGCGCAGGCGGGCTCCCGGTGCAGCCGCAGCGTCCCGGCGTCGGCGGCGGCGAGGTCCTGGAGGTCGTTGACGATGTGCTGGAGCAGCAGCGCCTCCTCCAGGAGCGAGGTGACGAGCTCGGGGTCGGTGGCGACGACCCCGTCCTCGGCGGCCTCCAGCCACCCCCGGATGTTCGAAAGGGGGGTACGCAGCTCGTGGGCGACGTCGCTGACCATGGCCTTGCGCTGCTCCTCCAGGGCTTTGCGGTGCGCCGCCATGTCGTTGAAGGCGGCCGCGAGCTGGCTGATCTCGCCCGCCGAGCGAGCGGGCACCGGCTCGGTGGCCTCGCCGGTCTTCATGCGCTGCGTGGCCATGGTGAGCGCGCGCAGCGGCCGGGTGAGCCGGGTCGCGGCGAAGGCGGTGACGGCGACGGTCAGGGCGAGCACGGCCGCGGCGAGCCCGACGAGCCGCGTGGTGTTGGCGCCGGAGAGCCGGAAGCCGCTCGCGGAGGGGCGGCTGCCGTCGGGGCTGGTGATGAAGAGCAGCGCGGGCGAGGAGACGTACGGGCCGAGCTGCTCGCGGCGCGCGCTGTCCACGCAGTTGGCGGCGAGCGCGGCGACGGGGTCGTGGGCGGCCGAGTCGGGCCCGGTGACGGACGGCGCGGGGGCCGGGACCACACCGCCGGCGGCGGCCTCCTTGGGGGGCCCGACCGGCGACTTCACGCTGCCGCGCGAGGGCTCGGTCGCGTACAGCCAGGGGGAGCCGCCGCGCGACACGGTCAGGCCGAGCTTCACGGGCTTGGTGCCCTTGCGGCGCATGCACGCGCCGGCCAGCTTGCTGACCTTGTCGAGGGCCTTGCGCTCGGTGGCCGTCGGCTCGTTCAGGGCGATGGCGCCGCACCGGTATTCCATGAATTCGCTGTTCTCGCCCGCCATCTCCAGGTACGGGCGGCCGCTCGGCCCCTCCACGCTCTTCACCGTCGTACCGGCGTCCTGGGCGCACCCGACGACCTTCTCCGCGAGGGCGCGCAGGTCGGCCCGCTCGTTCGCGGGGAGCCGGAAGGGGCCCACGGCGCGCGGGTCGATGCGGTCGACGGCGCCCGTGCCGGTGTCGATGCCGGCGTCGCCGCCGAGGCCGACCGCCGTGTCGGCGTCGCGCCCCGCGGCCAGCGTCGAGTTCACGGCCAGCGGGTCGACGACCGCCGACGCCCGCGCGGGCAGCCGGGCGCCGGGCACGCCGCCCTTGTCGCCCGCCGCCGAGTCGGCGATGACCTCGCGGTCCTGGGTGGTCAGGGCGATGCGCCGCCCCGTCTCCTGGGAGAGCTCGCGCACCGTGCGGCCCGCGCCGCGCCAGTTGGGGGTGCCCGCGGCGAGGCCGAGGAGCCGGTCGTAGATCCGCGCGTCGTCGGCGAGCACCTGGCCCTGTTCCTGCCGGATGGCCCCGGACGTGGTCTGCGCGGCGAGCCAGGCGGTGGCGGCGATGGACAGCACGGAGACGAGGGCGGACACCGCGAGCAGCCGCGTGAGCAGGCTCTTGCGCACCGGTACGCGGGTACGGACCGGGGCGTCGCCCGGCGGCCTCGCCCCGCGCTCCCCGGCCCCGGCCCTACGCCTCACGACGGCCTGCCGCCCCGTCGCCGCCCCGGCCCGGCGGAGCCGTCCGGCCGGAGGGGGCCGCGCCCGGGTCCCGGTACGCGACGAGCTTGTATCCCACCCCGAAGACGGTGACGAGACGGCGCGGGGTGCGCGGACTGGCCTCGATCTTCTTGCGCAGGTTCAGTATGTGGACGTCCACGGTGCGGACGGATATGTACCCCGACGAGCCGTGGATCCGGTCGAGCAGCTGCGGGCGCGTGAACACCCGCTCCGGCTCCGCCGCCATGGCCGCGAGCAGCTCGAACTCGCCGGGCGTGCACTCCACGCGCTGCCCGTCCACGGTCACCTCGTGCCGCAGCGCGTCCACGACGAGGCCGCCCGCGCGCAGCACCCGCGCGTCCGCCTCGGGCGCCGGGCTGTGCGCGGCCCCGCTGGCGCGGCGCAGCAGGGTGCGGACGCGGGCCATCAGCTCGCGGGGGCTGTACGGCTTGGTGAGGTAGTCGTCGGCGCCGAGGTCGAGGCCGAGCAGCAGGTCGTCCTCGGTGGAGCGGGCGGTGAGCATGAGGATGGGCAGCGTGCCGGTGCCGCGCCCGGCCGCCTCGGTGCCGGGCGCGGGTTCCGCGCGCAGGACGCGGGTCACGCCGAGCCCGTCGATCTCCGGCATCATCACGTCGAGGATCAGCAGGTCGGGGTCGTGCAGCCGGACCCGCTCCAGGGCGGTGCGCCCGTCGTGGGCCACGCCGACGGTGTGCCCCTCACGCTCCAGATAGCGGCGGATGAGGTCGGCCTGCTTCTCGTCGTCCTCCGCGACCAGGACAAATGCGCACATGCGCCGAGCATAGGTGGCCGCCGCACGATTCCGGTCGCCGCGTCCGCGCGCTGACAGGATCCTCATAACCCGCAGCCGCGCGGTACGACGGCTCAGCCGTGCGGTACGACGACGACCTGGACGTCGTCCTCGTAGATCACCCGACCCGGATCGGCGGAGCGCACCTCGCGGCACGGCACTCCGTGCGCGGCGAGGAGCTCCAGGTATCCGGGGAGCCGCTCGATGAGGTGGGTGGCGGTGGTCTTGAACCAGGAGACGGCGCCGGGGTACCGCTCGGGGTCGTAGAAGGACGCGTCGGGCGTCGGGTACGCGGCGTCGTACCAGTCGTTGCCCGCGCGCCAGAAGCGCTGCTGCGCCTCGGTCAGGCGCCCGGCCCGCGCGAGCCCGTTGGCGAGGGCGAACACGCCGGGGAAGTGGCCGCGTTCGTGGCGCCGCGGCGATTCGAAGCGTACGTACGCGTACGTCTCTTCAGAGTTCACCGCCGCATCCTCGCACCGCCGCGAGCGCGGTCCGGGCGATGGCCGCCCAGTGCGGGGCCCCGGCGCGTTCGGCGACGGCGAGGGCGGTGCGGTAGTGGGCGGCGGCGGGGCGTCCCAGGGCCGCGGCCAGGTCCCCGAGCTCCTGGGCGACGGGCCCGAGCGCGAGGAGGCCGCTGCCCGCGCCCGCCAGCTCGTCCCCGGCGGGCAGCAACCGGCGGTACGCGTCCGCCATGGCCGCCCTGTCCCCGGAGCGCACGGCGGCACGGGCGTCCAGGCACAGCCGCACGTCGAGGAGCTGTCCCGCGCCGGGCACCTCGGCATCTTCCGTCAAGCCCAGGCACCGCAGGGCGAGGCGCAGCAGCTCGTCCTCCGGCATGCCGCTCATCCCGCTGCCGCGCAGCCGCCCTGCGGCGGTGCGGTACGCGGCCTCCGCCTCCTCCGCGCGCCCGGCGACGGCGGCGCGCAGGGCGGCGTACCAGGACGTGAACACGCCCACGAGCGGCAGGCCGTACCGCTCGGCGAGCCGGTCCGCGGCGGCCGCGGCGGCGTCGGCGCGGGCGAACTCGGCGCGGGCGGCGTGCGCCTGGATCAGCATGAGGTGGCCGAGGACCTCGAAGCCGGCGAGCCCGTGGCGGGCGGAGAGGGCGACCAGCTCCGCCCCGATGCGGGCGCGCTCGCGGGCGAGTCCGGGGCGGTGGAAGGTGTGCAGGAAGCGCCCGTTGAGGGCGTACGCGAGCAACGCGGCGCCCTGCTCCGGGCGTTCACCGTCGGCCCCGGCCCCGGCTCCGGCCCCGGTGGCCAGGTCCCGCGCGAGCGCCTCCGCCGCGCGGGCCGCGGCGGCGCCCGCCCCCGTGGTGTCCCCGCGCGTCTCCATGGCGATGGCGCTCAGGAGGCGGCAGCGGGTGACCCGGCGGGCCCGCGTCCCGTCGTCGGGCAGCGCGTCGAGGGCCCGCCGGGCGGCGGCCACGACGCGGCGGGACAGCTCCTCGTCGTCGTTGCGGGCCCAGATGCCGGGCACGTCGAAGGCGCCGATGACGCGTGCCGTGAGGGCCGGGTCGCCCTCGGCGGCGGCGAGCGCCTCGGCCCGGTACCGCCGGGCCTGAGCGAGGCCGCCGGTGACGGCGAGGCCGCGGACGAGGCCCATGAGCAGGGTGAGGCGCTCGGCGGGGTCCCGCTCCGCCGCCCCGCGGTCGTACGCGTCGAGGGCCGCGCCCCACAGCCGCCGGGCCCGGTGCGGCGCCCCCGCGGCCTCGGCGCGGCGGGCCGCGCGGCTCGCGTGGGTGACGGCGCGGGCAGCCGTGGCGCGCGTGCCCGCGCTGAGGTAGTGGTGGGCGAGAGCGTCGTCGGTGGCGACGGCGTCGGGGCGCAGCCGCTCCAGGGTCTCGGCGACCGCCGTGTGCAGCCGGGCGCGGCGCGGCCGCGACAGGTCGTCGTACACCGTCTCGTGGACCAGCGCGTGGGCGAACCGCACCTGTTCGGCGGCCTCTTCGGACGCGGCGAGGAACCCGGCCGAGGTCGCCGCCTCCACCGCGTCCAGGACGACCTCCTCGTCACCGGCGAGCGCGCACAGCAGGTCCAGGTCGGCCTCCGCCCCGACGACGGCGGCGAGGCGCAGCACCGTGCGTGCCTCCTGCCCGAGCGTGCCGAGGCGGGCGCGGACGAGGTCCCGTACGCCGACGGGCACCCCGGAGAGGGCCGCGGCGCCGTCGGCGGCGTAGAGCCGGGCCAGTTCGCGGACGAAGAAGGGGTTGCCGCCGCTGCGGCGGCACACGGCGCGGGCGGTCGCGGCGTCGACGTCCCGCCCGGACACGGCCGCCACCAGGTCCCGTACGGGGCCCTCGGCGAGCCCGCCCACGCGCACCCGCACCGGTTCGGCCCGTGCCGCTCGCCCCAGGAACTCGCCGAGCAGGGGCGGGACTTCGGTGTCGCGGTACGTTCCGACGACGAGCACGGGCGCGGCGGGCGGCGCCGTCGCGAGCCCGGCCAGCAGGTCGAGGGACTCCTCGTCGGCCCAGTGCAGATCGTCGAGGACGAGCAGCAGCGGCCGGCCGCCCGCGGCCAGGGCGGCGAGCCGGTCACCCACCCACCGGCGCCGCCGCAGCCGGAGCGCGACGGGGTCGCCGCCGCCGGGCCCGCCGGGGGCGGCACCCAACTCCCCTACCGGAAGGCCGAGTTCCGCCAGGGCCTCCGTCCAGGGCCACCCCGCCGGGGCGGCCGCCCCCTCCGGCACCCGCCCCCGGGCCGTCGTCCAGCCCGCCGCGCCGAGGCGTCCCGCGAGGTCCCCGGCCAGCGCGGTCTTTCCCGCGCCCGCCTCGCCGGAGAGCAGGGCGAGGGTGAACCGGCCCGCGCGCAGGGCGGCGTGCGCGGCGGCTTCGAGGGCGGCGGTCTCGACGCCCCGGCCGAGCAGGACGACACCGTCCGCCGCACGCGGGGCGGTCGCGCCCTGCGTGTCCGGGGGCGTCACGTGGCGTAGGGCCTGGGCCGTCGCGTCCCGTGGGGCCGGGGCCGCCGCATCCGGCACGACCGGAGCCGTCACGTCCCGTGGGGCCGGGGCTGTCGCGTCCCGTAGGGCCGGGGCCGACGCATCCCGTGCGACCGGGGCCGTCACATCCCGTGCGACCGGGGCTGTCGCGTCCCGTGCGACAGGAGCCGACGCATCCCGCAGGACCGGAGCCGCCTCATCCGGCACGACCGGGGCCGTCGCGTCCCGTGGGGCCTGGGCCGACGCATCCCGCAGAGCCAGGGGCTTCGCGTCCCGTGCGACCAGGGCCGCCGCATCCCGCAGGGCCGCAGCCGACGCGTCCCGTGCGACCAGGGCCGTCACATCCCGCAGAGCCAGGGCCTTCGCGTCCCGTGCGACCAGGGCCGCCGCATCCCGCAGGGCCGCAGCCGACGCGTCCCGTGCGACCAGGGCCGTCACATCCCGCAGAGCCAGGGGCTTCGCGTCCCGTGCGACCAGGGCCGACGCATCCCGCAGGGCCAGGGTCGACGCATCCCCCGGGGCCAGGGCCGTCACATCCCGCACGGCCGGAGCCGTCACATCCCGCAGGGCCGCAGCCGACACCTCCCCAACGCCGCCAGCCATGGCGTCCGGTCCTCCCCCGGGCCTCCCGGCCCCCGCCCCGGCCGCCGCCTGCGCCAGGATCTCCGCCTCCGTGCGCCGCAGCCCCTCCCCCGGGTCCACGCCCAGTTCCTCCGCGAGCGTCGCGCGCGCCCGGCGCAGCACGGCGAGGGCCTCCCCCTGGCGTCCCGCCCGGTACAGGGCGAGGGCGAGCAGCTCCCACGCCTCCTCCCGCCAGGGGTGGGCCTCGGCGTGGGGCTGCAGGTCCAGGACCGCCTCGGCGGCCCGGCCGACGGCGAGGGCGAGGCGGGCGCGGCGCTCCACGGCGAGCAGGCGAAGCCCGTCCAGGCGGGCCACCTCCGCGCGGGCCCAGTCGGCCTCGGCCCACTCGGCGTAGGCGGGGCCCCGCCACAGGGCGAGCGCGTCGTCCAGGGCGGCGAGCGCGGCCACGGGCACCGGGCCGCCGCCGTCGAGGAGCCGGCCCGCGTCCCGTACGGCCGTCTCGAACCGCCAGGCGTCCACCGCGTCCGGCGCGGCGAGCAGCGCGTAGCCCGGTCCCGCCGTCACCAGGAGGCGGGCGGGCGCCCGCCGGGGCCGCCCCGGTTCGAGGGCCTTGCGCAGCGCCCCCACGAACGTGCGGATCGTGCCGACGGCGGTCGGCGGCGGCTCGTCCCACAGGTCGTCGACGAGCCAGCTCACGGGGACGGTCCTGCGCCGGGCGACGATCAGCCGGGCGAGCACGGCGCGGTGCCGCGGGCCCTTCAGGCCGAGGGCGCGCCCCTGGCCGTCACGGGCGCCGAACGGCCCGAGCACCTGGAACGCCACGGCGTCGGGCCCGGACCCCGGTACGGACCCCGGCACCGCCTCCGGCACGGACCCCGGCACCGCCTCCGACGTCGCCCTTTCCTCCTCCGGCACCCCTTCAACGTACCCGCAGGAACCGGACGGCTCAGCGCGCACCGGCACGGCCCCGGAACCAGGCCCCTCGCCGGATCCCTCGCTGATCCAGTGCTGATTCGCGCCCCGCACGCTGGCCGCATGACATCCCGCACCCCCGACACCCACCGCGACGACGCACCCACCGGGCCCGGACCCCGCATCGAAGGCTTCGCCGAGCACCGCGTACCGGTGGCCGACGGCGTCCACCTGAGCGCGGCCGTCGGCGGCGACCCGGCGAGCCCGGCCGTCGTCCTCCTGCACGGCTTCCCGCAGACCCGCCTCATGTGGCGCCACGTGGCGGCGGACCTCGCGGCCGACCACGCCGTCATCGTCCCCGACCTGCGCGGCTACGGCGCCAGCGACAAACCGGCCGAGGCCGCCGACGGACAGACGTACGCCAAGCGCACCATGGCGGCGGACGTCGTGGCGCTGGCCCGCGCGCTCGGCCACGAGCGGTTCGCGCTCGCGGGCCACGACCGGGGCGCCCTCGTGGCGATCCGGGCGGGGCTCGACCACCCGGAGGCGGTCACGCACCTCGCGTCCCTGGACGTGGTGCCGACGCTCGACATGTGGGACGTGATGCGCGGCACGAGCGCGGCCGTCGGCTTCCACCTGTATCTGATGGCGCAGCCGCCGGGGCTGCCGGAGCGGATGATCGCGGCGGACCCGGACGGGTTCTTCGGGCACTTCCTGGACCTGTGGGCCAAGGACCCGCGGGCGCTGCCCGCCGACGTACGGGCCGCGTATCTGTCGGCGTGCCGGGAGGCCGTCCCCTCCATCGTGGCCGACTTCCGGGCGTCGTCCTTCGCGGACGTCGAGCACGACGCGGCCGACCGCGCCGCCGGGCGGCGGCTGCGGATGCCGGTGACGGTCCTCCAGCAGGACTGGGGCGCGGCGCTCGGCTTCGACGCGGCGGGCCTGTGGCGCGCGTGGGCGCCGGACCTCGTGCACCGGACGGTGCCCTGCGGCCACTTCATGGCGGAGGAGTCCCCGGCGACGGTCACGGAGGCGATCCGCGCGCTGCTGCTGCGCTGAGCGGTCCCGTACCGCTGCCGGGGCCCCGGCCGAGGACGCGAGCCCGGCCCGGGCCGAGGACGCGAGCCCGGCTCCCGCTCCGGCCGAGGCTCCGGCCCCAGCTCCGGCCCCGGCCCCGAAGAGGGGAGTTTTCACCACCGACTCCGGGCCGCCCCGCCTTCGATAATGGCCGCCATGACCCCCATAGGCCTCACCGGCTTCCGCCGCTCCCTGACCCTGTGGCGCCTGTCCCTGCGCGCCTTCTGTCTGTCGCTGTGGCTCGGCGTCGTGTACGCCGCGCTCACCACCGGGCTCGGCCCGCGGCTGCTCCCCGGCGCCGTGCGGGCCACCCGCGCGCTCGCCGACCGCCAGCGCGCGCTGGCGAAGGAGTGGTCGGACGTCGACGTGCCCGTGGCGTACGCGAGGGCGGAGACCGCCGCGGACCTGCGTGCCCAGCTGCTCGACCGGGGCAGCCAGGTCCGCCGGGACTGGCGCTGGGTCACCGTGGACCCGTACGTGGGCGGAGTGCTGGCCTTCGTGCCGACGCTGTTCCTGCTCAGCGGGGTGTGGGGGATGTGCACCGCCGTGTTCGGACCGCGTCTCGCCGACGACTGGGGCAGCCTCTGGTACCTCTTCATCCCGGTCTACGACACGGCCACGGCGGTCCTCGCGGGCGTGCTGGCCGCGCTCGCCTTCCCCCTGGCCCTGTTCTGGGCGGGCCCGTACGTCGTCCGGCGGCACGCCCGCTATCTGCGCGTGCTGCTCGCGCCCGACGAGGCCGCGCTGCTCGCGGCCCGCGTCGAGCACCTGCGGACGACCCGGTCCGACGCCGCCGACACGCGGCTGGCCGAGATCCGCCGCATCGAGCGGGACCTCCACGACGGCGCGCAGGCCCGCCTGGTCGCGATGGGCATGACCCTCGACGCCGCCGAGCACCGCCTGGCGTCCGACCCCGACGCCGTGCGCGCACTGCTCGCGGAGGCCCGGCAGTCCTCCACGGCCGCCCTCAAGGAGCTGCGCGACCTGGTCAAGGGCATCCACCCGCCGGTCCTCGCCGACCGGGGCCTCGCCGATGCCGTACGCTCCCTGGCGATGATCAGCCCGTTGCGGACCGAGGTGGCGGCCGACCTGCCCGCCCGCCCCGAACCCCCGGTCGAGTCCGCCGTCTACTTCGCGGTCTCCGAGCTGCTCACCAACGCCGCCAAGCACTCCGGTGCCGGGCGCGCCTGGATCGACCTGCGGTACGAGGACGGCTCCCTGCGGGTCACGGTCACCGACGACGGCCACGGCGGCGCGGACCCCGGCCGCGGCACCGGCCTGCGCGGCATCGAGCGCCGCCTCGCCCACTTCGACGGCGTCCTCGCCGTGAGCAGCCCCGCCGGCGGCCCCACCCTGATGACCCTGGAGGTCCCGTGCGCGTTGTCCTCGCCGAAGACCACTTCCTGCTGAGGGACGGCGTCGCCCGCCTCCTGCGGGCCTTCGGCCACGAGGTCGTCGCCGCCGTGGACAACGGCCCCGCCCTGCTCGGCGCGCTCACCGGGCTGCGGCCCGACGTGGCGGTGGTGGACGTCCGCCTCCCGCCCACGTTCTCCGACGAGGGCCTGCGGGCCGCCGTCGCCGCCCGCACCGAGGTGCCGGGCCTGCCGGTCCTCCTCCTCTCCCAGTACGTGGAGCCGTTGTACGCCCACGAGTTGCTGACCACCGGCTCCGAGGGCGTCGGCTACATCCTGAAGGAACGGGTGTCCAACGGCGCCGAGTTCGTCGCGACGATCGAACGCGTCGCGGGCGGCGGCACCGCGATGGACCCCGAGGTCGTGGCCGAGCTCGTCACGGGCAGGTCCCGCGACGAGCCCTTCGGCACGCTCACCCCGCGCGAACGCGAGGTCCTGGAGCACCTGGCCCAGGGCCTGTCCAACGCGGGCATCGCGGAGGCCCTGTTCATCACGGAGAAGGCCGTCGCCAAGCACATCGGCAACATCTTCACCAAGCTGGCCCTGCCCCCCTCAGAAACAGCCAACCGCCGCGTCCTGGCCGTGCTGGCCTACCTGAACCACTGACGCGGGACCCTCACGGTGCGCCCCAGACCCGCCCCTTCCCGAACCATGGGCTGCCGCCCCTGGCACCCCGCCCTTCATCGCGCTGGCGCGCTCGTCCTCAAACGCCGGACGGGCTGAATGGTTGCCGGTGCCGACCGGATCTCGTCTGCGGCCCGCACCGAGAACTTCCAGCCCGTCCGGCGTTTGAGGACGAGGCGCGGAGCGCCGACAAACGGGGGCACGGGGGCGGAGCCCCCGGATCGGGAAGGGGCGCCCGCGCGCGGAGCGCGCTCATGGGCACAGCGGGGCGCACCGCGAGGGACGGGCGGCGCCTCGTTGCAGGGTCAATAACGTCCGAAACCCTGCCGTATCGGGATCACGGCCCCCGCTCCTAGGCTGACCCACGCACCCTGCCCGACGCACCAGCCCTACGTACCAGGAGGCCGACGTGGCAGCGTTATCCGAGGGCATCTACCTCATCAAGAACGAGGCGAGCGGGATGTACGCGACCGTGCAGCCCGGCGCCGGGGCGAAGCAGAGCGCCAAGGTCGTACTGGAGGACCTGCACGGCGAAGGCCCGGCGCGGCACGGCCAGCTGTGGCACGCCCGGCCGCACAGCGCGCGCGAGGGCGCGTGGACGCTGCGGAACGTGCACAGCACGTACTTGATGGACATCATGGCGGGCCGCGGCCGCGCGGGCGCGGCGGTGCAGCAGTGCGCCGCGGAGTCGCGCGACGACCTGCTGGCCTCGCAGCTGTGGCGCCCCCGGCAGCTCGACGAGGACGTGTACACGCTGACGAACGGCTACAGCGACAAGGCGCTCGCCGTGAAGGGCGGCAGCCACGAGGCGAACGCGCCCCTGGAGCAGGCCGATCCGGCCCTCGGCGAGGACCTCGGCACACAGGCGTGGCGCCTGGAACGGGTGCCCCCGCGCGGCGAGCCGAAGGGCTTCGACGCCCTGACCGCCTCGGTCGTCTCCGGCCACGGCGGCCCCATCGGCGCCACCCTCAGCGGTCTGACGGGACTCGCCAAGGGCGTCCTGGACGCGGGCGGCGGCGTCTTCGAGACGATGGCGAAGGTCGTGACCGACCCCAAGGCGCCGTACCTGCGGTTCGACGGCTTCCGCGGGGACGAGTTCATCCGCTTCTCGCAGCGCCACGGCATCGAGGCGGGCCCGAAGAAGATCAGCGAGCACTTCACCCGGCCGCCCCGGGGCTTCCGCGCCGACTACGAGGACGTCCTGACCGCGCGCAAGGGCAGCGGCCACACCCACGCGGCCCTCATCCGCGACGAACTCCTGGAGTTCTCCGAGCGGTCGGCGAGCGACACGCCGCGGATCCTGCCGCGGGAGCTGCGCGAGCAGCTGCCGGTGAAGGCGGCCACCGTCGCCGACGCCAAGGGCGAGACGGTGGCGTTCTTCACCGGCGACGCGATCGTGGTCACCGACGGCTCCCTGCGCCCCACCGGTGAACTCCGCCTGCCGCACGCGCCGGACGCCTTCCGGACGGACCCCGACACCGCCACCGCCGTCTCCGTCGAAGACGAGATGCACTACTTCCTCGTCAGGGGCGAGGAGTTCGTCGTCGTGAGCGAGGGCAAGCTCGTGCAGGGCCCGGCCAGGCTGACCGACGCCTACGCCTTCCTGACCGGGGTGTGGATGTAGGGCTCGCGGGCGGCGAGCACGTACGCCTGCTGGGTCCGCTCCCCCTCGTACGGCTCGCGGACCAGCTGCCCGGTCGGGACGAGACCGGCCTCCCCCAGCTGGTCCGCGATCCGCTCGGGCCGCCAGCGGTGGAAGTCGAGGTCCACCGCGTGCCCGAACGCCTCGTCGTAGTGGCGGGGTTCGTCACCGACCTGGAAGCCGAGCAGCAGCGGGGCGCCCGGGGCGAGCACGCGGTGGAACTCGGCGAAGACGCCGGGCAGTTCGCGCGGCGGCACATGGATCGTCGAGTACCACGCGACCACCCCGCCCGCCGCCCCGTCCGGCAGGTCGAGCGCGGTCATCGAGCCCTCGTCGAACCGCAGGTGGGGGTAGGTGGCGCGGGCGAGCGCCAGCATGCCCGGCGACAGGTCGATCCCCCGCGTCGCCACCCCCAGGCCGTCCAGGTACGCGCTCACCTTGCCCGTCCCGCACCCCACGTCGACGACCTCCCCCTTCACCAGCTCGGCGAACGCGGTGAGCATGGCGCGGGACAGCGGACAGGAGTCCAGCGCGTCGCGCCACTCCTCGTGGACGACGTCGGCGATGGCGTCGTAGGAGGTACGGGTCCTGGCGAGGTACGCGGCTTGAGTCATGTCAGTCACATCGGTCACGACACGGGACCGTACCGGAGTGCCCCGAAGGGGCGCGGGGCTGTGTCCTTGTGCGGCTCCGCCGCGTGGGCGCGACCAGCCACGACGAACCCGCAGGCGACCGACGGCACAACGCGGCACATCCAGCACATCGCTAGACCCACTGCGGAGCGACCGTCGGCAGCGGCAGCGGCGGCGACATCGGGTACGCCGAGGGCGCGCCGCCCGCGCGCCGCGACCTCGGCAGCCACAGCGAGAGCACCGCGCTGGTCCGGTCGAAGACGGGCTCGGTCCGCAGCGCGGCGGGCAGCAGCGGGGCGAGCCAGGAGTCGCCCGCGAGCCCGTCGGCCTCCGCGGCGATCGTGTGCAGGCCGATCAGCCGGTGCTCCGGCTGGTGCAGGAGCCAGGCGCCGCCCAGGCCCCGCGCCTCGGCCTCGTCGCGCACGCGCGCCCAGGCGCGGTCGAGCGCGGCCTCGGCGTCGCCCTCGTACCGCAGCCGCTCGAAGCGGCTGACGTGGTGCGCGTCGAGCGGCGTGAAGTTGTGCGCCCCGGCGACCCGCCATATGTACCGCTCGACGTTCAGGAAGAACGGGCGGCTCCAGAACTTCACACCCGGCTCGAACTCCAGCTCCTGGCTGGTGAACCGCTCGTAGTCGAGCACGTCGGCCCACGTCTCGAAGAGATAGCGGCCGCCGGTGAAGTGCTGCCCGCCGAAGGCGTCGAACCGGCTCGGCATGTACTTCGCGTACATGCCGGGCCGCGCGTCCATCACGCGCCGCTCGATCTCCTGCTTGTCGACGATCTCCTGGACGCCGACGCCGTCCGCGAGCGGGAAGTCCGAGGTGAACGCGGCCTCCATGGGGATCGGCCCGACGTCGTAGCCCTTGATCGGGCCGGGTCCGTACGCATGCGTGGTCATGACACTCCTCGGAGCGGGGGTGGGTGGCGCCCGGCGCGGGTCGCGCCGCCGCCGCACGCCACGACCGTACGCCGAACACCGACCAAACTCCAAACAGTGTTCAATCTTTGTCCGCCGTACCATGGTGTGTATGACCATCCCGAAGGAAGGCGCGAGCAGACGCGCGCGCCACCGCGCCCAGACCACCGCCGAGATCAAGGCCACCGCGCTGAAACACCTGGTGGAGGGCGGTAGCGACGCCGTCGCGCTGCGCGGGATCGCGCGGGACATGGGCATGGCGCCCGGCACCTTCTACAGCTACTTCGACACCCGCGAGGCCCTCCTCGCGGCGCTCGCGGCCGACGCGTACCGCGCCCTCGCCGCGCATCTGCGCACGGCCCGCGACGGCGCGCGGGAGCCCGTGGACCGCGCCCTGGCGCACGGCCTCGCCTACCGCGCGTGGGCCCTCGCGCACCCGCAGGAGTTCCGCCTGCTCTTCAGCGGCCGCAGCCCGCACGCGCGGACCCGGGACAGCACCGAGGCGGAGTACGAACTGTGCCTGGGCATAGTGGAGATCGCGGCGACGGCGCGGCCGGAGGCGGCATCCGCGAAGGCGCGGCCCGACGCCGAATCCCCGTACTCCTGGGGCGACTTCGACCCGGCCTTCACGGAGGTGGCGCGCGCGGCCTTCCCGGCGCTCGCCCCCGCGACGCTGGCCCGCTCCCTGCGCCTGTGGGGCCGGCTGCACGGCCTGGTCACCCTGGAGATCGACGGCCTGCTGCGCCCCCAGATCGCGGATCCGGAACGGCTGTACCGCGACGAACTCGCAGACGTCACCGCGTGGTTGAGGGAGGCCTGACGCGGGGCTCCCGCCGGGGGCCCGATGCGGGACTACGGGTCCGCGCTACGGATCTCCCGCCGAAGGGAGTCCGATCCAGGACTACGCGCCCGTGATGCGGATCTCCCGCCGCAGCACCTTCCCGGCCTCCGACCGGGGCACCTCCGCGCGCAGCTCGATCACCCGCGGCACCTTGAACCCCGCGAGCGCGCCCCGGCAGTGCGCGACGAGCCGCTCCGCGAGCCCGTCGGCGGCGTCCGCGCCCGCCTCGGGCCGCACGACGGCGCCGACCCGCTGCCCCCACTCCTCGTCCGGCACGCCCACGACGGCCGCGTCGGCGACCTCGGGGTGCGCGAGCAGCACGGCCTCGACCTCGGCCGGGTACACGTTCACGCCCCCGGAGACGATGAGGTCGGTGCGCCGGTCGCGCAGGAAGAGCCAGCCGTCGCCGTCCAGGTACCCGTAGTCACCTGCGGTGAAGTACCCCTCACGCATGGCCCGTCGGGTCTTCTCGACGTCCTGGTGGTACTCGAAGGGAATCACCGGCCGGAAGAACACCCCACCGGTCTCGCCCGCGGGCAGCGGCCGCCCGTCGTCGTCGAGGACGCGGACGTCGACGTCGGCCATCGGCAGGCCGACCGTGCCGGGCCTGGCCAGCCAGTCCGCGCTGTCCACGGCGGTCACCCCGCCCTCCGTGGCCGCGTAGAACTCGTACAGGACGGGCCCGAACCAGTCGATGGCGCGCCGCTTCACGTCCGGCGGGCAGGGCGCGGCCCCGTGCACGACGGCGCGCAGCGTCGAGGTGTCGTACCGCTCACGGACGGCGGCGGGCAGCCGCAGCAGCCGGTGCAGGACGGTGGGCACGGTGAACAGGAAGTCGACGGCGTGCCGGTCGACGAGCCGCAGCCAGTCCTCGGTGCGCGGGCGCTCCGCGAGGACGACGGTGTGGCCGAGCTGGAGCGCCATGTTCGCGAACAGGCCGGGCGCCGCGTGGTACAGCGGCGCCGCGCACAGCTGCGTGAAGGGCCCGGGACCGACGCCGCACCGGGCCATGAAGTCCAGCTCGTACGGGCTCGGCCCGGGGGGCGCCGCCGACAGCTGCCTGCGGACGGCCTTGGGCCGCCCGGTCGTGCCGGAGGTGTAGAGCATGACGCCGCCCGCGCGCGGCTCGGCCGGGGGCGTGGCGGGCTCGGCGGCGAGCAGTTCCTCGTACGCCACCCAGCCGGGCGCGGTGCCGCCCCACACGACGCGCCGCTCGGCCGGCACCCCCGCGGCGTCGAGCGCGGGCCCGGCGACCTCGACGAGCCCCACATCCACGACGACCGCTCGAGCCCCGCTGTCGACGAGCACATGCTCCGCCTCGGGCGTGGTGAAGTGATGGCTGAAGGGCGTGAAGTACAGCCCCGACTGCCCGGTGGCAAGGCGCAGTTCGAAGAAGGCCCGGCTGTTGGGAAGCATGGCGGCCACGCACTCCCCCGACCGCACCCCGAGCCGCGCGAGCGCCCGCGTCAGCCGATGCACCCGCCCCGCCAGCTCCGCGTACGTCACCTCACCCCCGTCGGCCTCAACCACCGCAACCCGCTCCGGCCAGGCCGCAGCCACAGCCCTGAACCCGACGGGCTCCCTCTCCCCGCGCCCACCCGCACCCATCTCCCCGTGCCCACCGACACCCATCCACCCCACCCCTCTCACCGTCCGCGCATCGTAGGCAGCCCCCCGCCACCCCCGTACATAACGCCCCAGCACACGGATCCCCCCACGAATCTGTCCACTACACACAGCCCACCGCAGCCCACACATGCGGTACGGCCCCGGGCCGAGACAGTCACTGTCAGACCCGCAGGTACGTGAAGGGCAGATCTCACCTGTCGAGGGACGCGATGCGGCGCATGGGCGAGTTCTTCGTACCGGCTCCCCCGGCCCCCGATCCGGGCCCCACTGAGACCAGAACTGAGACCGCCGACACACGCGCGGCCCGCTCGCGCCGACGTCGCCGCATCCGCTGAACGAGAAAACCCCAGATCAGAATCAATCTGACCTGGGGTCCCAGTGGAGCCGCCTTCGGGATTCGAACCCGAGACCTACGCATTACGAGTGCGTTGCTCTGGCCATCTGAGCTAAGGCGGCGCGCGTCCCGCACCTATGGTGCGATCAGCAACGTCAGCAAGTCTACACAGTTTCCGGGGGTGCTCCGTACACCCCTCCGGGCGGGCGGGCGGAGGGGTGTGAGCTGGGGTTACGCGCAGCGCTTGGTGGTGCGGGGGGCGCGGCCCTCCAGGAGGTAGGTGTTGATCGTGTCGTCGACGCAGCGGCTGCCCCGGCCGTATGCCGTGTGGCCGTCGCCCTCGTAGGTGAGGAGGCGGCCCGAGGAGAGCTGGGAGGCGAGGGCCTTGGCCCAGCGGTAGGGGGTGGCGGGGTCGCGGGTGGTGCCGGCGACGAGGATCGGGGCGGCGCCCTTCGCCTCGATGCGGTGGGGCTCGCCGGTGGCCCGCACGGGCCAGTACGCGCAGTTCAGGGCCGACCACGCGAGGCCCTCGCCGAAGACGGGCGAGGCCTTGGCGAAGGCGGGGAGCGCGGCCTTCACCTCCTCGGGGGTGCGGAAGGACGGCGGGAGGTCCAAGCAGTTCACGGCGGCGTTGGCGTACATGAGGTTCGAGTACGCGCCGTCGCCGTCCCGCTCGTAGTAGCTGTCGGAGAGGGCCAGCAGGGCCGAGCCGTCGCGGTCGCGCATCGCCGCGTCGAGGGCGTCGCGCAGCTGGGGCCAGGCCGACTCGTCGTACATCGCGGCGATCACGCCCGTGGTGGCGAGCGCCTCGCCGAGCGCGCGGCCACCGGCCGGGCCCGGGTCGCCCGCGGGCAGCGGGGCCCGGTCGAGGTCCGCGAAGAAGGCCTTCAGGCGGCGGCCCGCGTCCGCGGGGCTCTTGCGGCCGAGGGGGCAGTCCGCCCGCCGCACGCAGTCCTTCGCGAACGACTGGAAGGCCGTCTCGAAGCCCGCCGTCTGGTCCTCGTTCATCCGGCGGGCCGTGAGCGACGGGTCCATCGCCCCGTCCAGGACCAGGCGGCCCACCCGGTCGGGGAACAGCCCGGCGTACGTCGCGCCGAGGAACGTGCCGTACGACGCCCCGACGTACGTCAGCTTCTTGTCGCCGAGCGCCGCCCGCAGGACGTCCATGTCCCGGGCCGTCTCGACCGTGGAAACGTGCTTCAGGAGACCGCCCGCACGCCGCTCGCAGCCCGCCGTGAACTTCCGGTAGGACGCGGTGAGCCCCTTCGTCTCGGCCGCGTCGTCGGGGGTCACGTCCGTCTGCGTGTACGTGTCCATCTCGCGGTCGTTCAGGCACGTGACCGGCTCGCTGCGGGCCACGCCGCGCGGGTCGACGGCCACCATGTCGTAGCGGGCGCGGATCTTGCCGGGGTAGCCGAGCGCCGCGTACGACTGGAGGTAGTCGATCGCCGAGCCGCCGGGGCCGCCCGGGTTGACCAGGAGCGAGCCGAGGCGGTCGCCCGCCTTGCCCGTCGCCCGCTTGCGGGACACGGCGAGGCGCAGATCACCCGCGTCCGGGGCGGCGTAGTCGCGCGGCACGCGCAGCGTCGCGCACTCGAAGTCGGGCACTCCGCAGGCGCGCCAGCGCGGCTTCTGGTCGTAGTACGACGTCAGACGCTCCGGAGTGGCCCGGGGCAGCGCGGCCAGGGCGACGTTCGCCGAGGGGTCCTCCGAACCGCCCGACGAGCAGCCGGGGACGAGCAGCGCGGCGGCCAGCAGCGCGAGGACGCCCCGGCGGGGGCGGGACGCTCTGGGGCGGCCTGGGGGACGGGGGTGTCGGGCGCGGCTGGTGGTTCCCATCCGGCGAGAGTAACGCTCCGGTGTCACACGATCACCATGCGTGCCCTTTTGGGTGACTTGCCGTACGAGTCCCCGCGCCGGTGGGCCGTGGTGGTGGCGGGTGTCCCGCGGTGGTGGCCGCTGCCTCGCGCCGGGGGCCCGGCGCCCCGTGTGCCCCGCGGTGGCCGATGCCTCGTGCCGGTAGTCGGTATCCCGTGTGCCCCGCCGGTGGCCGCTGCCTCGTGCCGGTAGTCGGTGTCCCGCGCCGGTAGCCGGTAGCCGGTAGCCGGTGTCCCGTGTCGGCGGCCGGTGCCCTGCGCCGGTGACCGGTGCCTGCGCCGGTGACCGGTGACCGATGCCCCGTGTCGGTGGCCGGTGTCGGTGGCCCCTCAGTGACCCGTGCCGCTCCCCCGCCAGTCGTCTCCCGCGCTCACCCCGCCCGCAGCGCCACCGTCATCGCCTCCACCGCGAGCAGCGGTGCCACGTTGCGGTCCAGCGCCGTGCGGCAGGCGCCGATCGCCTCGATGCGGCGCAGCGTGGACTCCGGCGTGGTGCCGCGCGCCATGCGCTCCAGCATGTCCTGCACCTCCGTGTTGGCCAGCGGCACGCGGGAGCCCAACTGGAGCGCGAGGACGTCCCGATAGACCCCGGTCAGGTCGATCAGGGCCAGGTCGAGGCTGTCGCGCTGCGTGCGGGTCCTGCGGCGCTTCTGCTTGTCCTCCAGCTCCTTCATGGCGCCCGCCGTACCGCGCGGCATCCGGCCGCCCTGCGCCGCGCCGAGCGCCGCCTTCAGCTCCTCGGTCTCCTTGGCGTCGACGTCCTCGGCGACCTGCTTGGCCTCCTCGGCGGCCGTGTCGATCAGCTCCTGCGCGGCCCGCAGACAGCCGCCGATGTCCTCGACCCGCAGCGGCAGCTTGAGCACGGCGGCCCGGCGCTGCCGCGCGCGCTCGTCCGTCGCCAGGCGGCGGGCCCGGCCGATGTGCCCCTGGGTGGCGCGGGCGGCGGCCGCGGCGGCGGCGGGCTCGATGCCGTCGCGGCGTACGAGCATGTCGGCGACCGCGTCCACCGACGGCGTACGCAGCGTCAGGTGGCGGCAGCGGGAGCGGATGGTGGGCAGCACGTCTTCCAGGGAGGGCGCGCAGAGCAGCCACACGGTGCGGGGGGCGGGCTCCTCCACGGCCTTCAGGAGGACGTTGCCCGCGCCTTCGGTGAGGCGGTCGGCGTCCTCCAGGACGATGACCTGCCAGCGGCCTCCGGCGGGCGAGAGCTGGGCGCGGCGGACCAGTTCGCGGGTCTCCTTGACGCCGATGGACAGGAGGTCGGTGCGGATGACCTCCACGTCCGCGTGGGTGCCGATCAGGCTCGTGTGGCAGCCGTCGCAGAAGCCGCAGCCGGGCTCGCCGCCGAGCGCGCGGTCGGGGCTCACGCACTGCAGGGCGGCGGCGAAGGCGCGCGCGGCGTCGGCGCGGCCGGAGCCGGGCGGACCCGTGAACAGCCAGGCGTGCGTCATCTTCGAGGCCTCGGGCGCGGGGGCGCCGGTGGCGGCCGCGGTGACCAGGGTGTCGGCGTCACGCGCGGCGGCCGCGAGCTGGACGCTCACCTTCTCCTGGCCCACCAGGTCGTCCCATACCGGCACGGGTCACCGCCTTCGCCTAGCTGTCGCACGGATAGTTGTCACACGGACGCCGCCCCCACGGAGGCCACCGCCGCACGCCGTCACTGCCGCACACCGTCACCGCCGCGCGGACGCCACCGTCACGCGGGCGCCACCGCCTACGGACGCTACCGCCGCACGCCGTCACTGCCGCACGCATGTCACCGTCGTACGCGGCAACCGGCACCGTCCGTCAGCAACCACCGTCACCGCCGCAGCCGCTGACACGCCACCGTCACCACGCACGTCGTACGTCACACGTCGCACATCACGCCGCACTGTCGGAATTCATTGTGGGGCACGGCACTGACAACTCCGACCGCGCACCCGCTGACCTGCGCTTCCGCGGCGTCGTGCGGTCAACGGCGGCGGCGCCTGCCCCGGTCCTCCGGCTCGTCCTCGTGCGACCCGAGGAGTTCGTCCGCGAGCGACGGCAGGTCGTCCATCGGCGTTTCCTCCGCCCACTCGGAGCGCTGGCGGCGCGGGGTGCCGTTCTCGTCGACCTGGGGCAGCTCGCGCGTCCGGTCGTTCGGGCCGAGGTCATCATGCGCGGCGGACTGCGCGGCGGACTGCGTGCCGGGCTGGGCGCGCTCGTCGCGGAAGTAGCCGGGCGGCACCCGGTCCGCCACGTCGTCCCGTACGGCCGGGAGGACGGTCGTCTCGTCCGCCGAGCCGTCCACCGAGCCGTCCACGGTCACCTGCGGAAGGACGGTCGTCTCATCGGCGGCCCCGTCCACGGTCACCTTCGGGAGCACGGTCGTCTCATCGGCCGCACCCTGCGTGGCCTGCGGCAGCTTCGCCGTCTCGTCGGCGGCGCCGAGCGCCTTCGGGTCCACGACCGGCGTCGTTACGGTGGTCTCGTTGTCCGGCGAGGTCGGCCGGTCGTCGGCCGAGGACTGCCCGGCCGAGGGCGTGTCCGAGGGCTGCCCGGCCGAGGCCGAGGGCGCTTCCCCCGCCCCGGCGGGCTTCTTGTCCAGCGAGGCCCCCGCCCCGGCGGAGCGAGCCGCCGCAGCCTGGCCCGGGGCCCGGCCCCGAGCGGGCGGTGCCTCCGACGGCGAGGCCGTCACCGTCGCGGACGCCGCGGCGGACGCCGCCGCCTCCGCGAGCCGCCGTGCCTCCTCGGCACGCCGCAGCGCCTCCTCCGCCTTGCGCTGCTTCTCCAGGCGCCGGGCCTCCGCCTCGGCGCGCAGCCGGGCCTCTTCCTCGGCCTTGCGCCGGGCCTCCTCCTCGGCGCGCCGCCGCGCTTCCTCCTCGGCCTTGCGCGCCGCCTCTTCCTCCGCGCGCCGCCGGGCCTCCTCCTCGGCCTTGCGGCGGGCCTCCTCGGCGCGCTGCCGGGCCTCCTCCGCCTGGCGTTCGGCCTCGCGGCGCTGGGCCTCCTCCAGCTCGCGCCGCTTGCGCTCCTCCTCCTCGGCGCGCAGCTTGGCGAGCTGCTCCTGACGCTCGCGCTCCTTGCGCTCCTCCTCGGCCTTGCGGGCCGCCTCTTCCTCGGCGCGCCGCCGGGCCTCTTCCTCGGCCTTGCGGCGGGCCTCTTCCTGGGCCTTGACCTCTGCTTCGGAGAGCGGCAGGACGACGTCGAGCCGGTGCCGGATGACCGTCGTGACGGCCTCCGGCTCCTGGGCGGCGTCGACGACCAGATAGCGGCCGGGGTCGGCGGCGGCCAGCGTGAGGAAGCCGGACCGCACGCGCGCGTGGAACTCGGCGGGCTCGGACTCCAGGCGGTCGGGCGCCTCGGTGAAGCGCTCGCGCGCGGCCTCGGGCGCCACGTCGAGCAGGACGGTGAGGTGCGGGACGAGGCCGCCGGTGGCCCAGCGGTTGATGCGGGCCACCTCGGTCGGGGACAGGTCGCGGCCCGCGCCCTGGTAGGCCACGGACGAGTCGATGTAGCGGTCGGAGATCACCACGGCTCCGCGGGCGAGGGCGGGCCGTACGACGGTGTCGACGTGCTCGGCTCGGTCGGCGGCGTACAGGAGCGCCTCGGCGCGGTGCGAGAGGCCGGCCGACGACACGTCGAGCAGGATCGACCGCAGCCGCTTGCCGACGGGCGTGGCGCCCGGCTCGCGCGTGACGACGACCTCGTGGCCCTTGGCCCGGATCCAGTCGGCGAGGGCCTCGGCCTGGGTGGACTTCCCGGCGCCGTCGCCGCCCTCCAGGGCGATGAAGAAGCCGGAGTCGGCGGGCGTCTGCACCGGGTCGTCGCCGCCGCGCAGCGCGTCCCGCAGGTCGTGCCGGAGCGGTACGCCCTGCCGGTCGTCGACCTTGGCGAGGACGAGCGCGGCCACCGGCAGGAGCAGCGCGCCGACCAGCATCAGCGTGAAGGAGGCGCCCCCGTGGTCGAACACGAACTTGCCGTTGACCATGCGGTGCGGCCCGATGACGGCGGCGAGCAGCGGCGCGACGAGCGCGGCGAGCGCCACGAAGAGGCGTACGGCCGCCTGGAGGTGCTCGGTGGTGCGGGCCCTGCGGTAGTCCTCGACCTCCTGGTCGAGGAGCGCGTGCCCGGTGTTGGCGGCGACGCCCGCGGCGACACCCGCGAGCAGCAGGATCAGCAGCACGCTCGTCAGGTCCGGCACGAGCCCGGCGGCAAGGAGGGCGACGCCGGTCACGGCGATGGCGAGGGCGAACAGCCGGCGGCGCGACAGCGAGGGCAGCAGCGCGGGCGCCAGGCGGATGCCCGCGACCGTGCCGCCGGTCAGCGCGAAGACGAACAGGCCGTACGTGACGGGCCCGCCCTGGAGGTCCTTGGCGTGCAGCACGGCGACCGCGACAGCCCCGGCGACAGCCCCGGCGACGGCGGTGCAGGCGGCGACGAGCAGCGGGATGGCGCCGGTGCGGCCCTTGTCGGTGCCGCTTCCGGTACGGGGCCTGCGCAGGCCCTCCAGGGGGCTGCGCGGGCGCGGCGTCTGCGTGCCGGGCAGCCGGATGGCGTACACGACGGAGGCGGACGCGGCGAAGAGCCCGGCGGCGACGAACGAGGCGAGCCCCGCCTGGTGCCGCTCGAACCAGTCGACGCCCGAGCCGAGCACGTTGCTGACGAGCCCGACCGCGACGAGGGCGACGGCGGCCAGGGGCAGCGCCGCGAATCCCGTGCGCAGCGACAGGCGGCGCAGCGCGTCCAGGTGGTCGGGCAGCGGGCGCACGGCGGCGCCCTCCGGCGGCGGGTTGGGCAGCAGGGCGGGCGCGGCGCTCTCGCGGGCGACGGTCCAGAAGCGCTCGCTGACGCCGACGACGAAGGACGTGACCAGGAGCAGCGCGAGCGCGTTGTCCGGCGTCCAGACGCTCCACAGGGGCGCGCAGACGAGGAGCGCGGCCCGCACGCCGTCGGCGCCGATCATGGTCCAGCGGCGGTCGAGGGGCCCGTCGGGCGAGGTGAGGGTCGTCAGCGGGCCGAGCAGGACCGCCCCGAAGAGCAGCGTCGCCAGGACGCGGGCCCCGAAGACGGCGGTCACGGCGATCGCGACGCCGCGGTAGCCGCCGCCGAAGGCTCCTTCGGCGATGGCCGACTGGAGCCCGAGGACGACGAGGACGAGCAGCGCCAGGCCGTCGCCGACGCTCCCGACGAGGTGCGCGCTCCACAACCGCTTCAGCTGCGGTACGCGCAGCAGGGCACGCACCGCGCGCTCGCGGGAATCCGCGGCCAGGGAGTCGTCGGGAACCGTGGTCATGGCGGGTGGCTGTTCGGCACGCGTCATCCGTCCAGCCTATCTGGAGGCAGGCCCTCACAGCGGCGACGCCCGAACATACGGGCGTCGCCCACGGGGAGTACCGGAAGGGCGCCGGGGCGCTCGGTACGACGCGAGCCCCTGACCGGGAACGGTCAGGGGCTCGGCAGGAGTGGATCGCCGGTCAGCCGGGAAGGGGTTCCCGTTCAGCCGGTGGCCTCCGGGCCAGGCGGCAGGGCACCGGTCAGTCGGTGGCCTCCCGGTCAGGCGGCAGGGCACCGGTCAGTCGGTGGCCTCCGCGGCGGCCGTCTTCTTGGCGACGGCCTTCTTCGTAGTCGTCGTCTTCTTGGCGGCCGTCTTCTTAGCCGTCGTTTTCTTGGCAGCGGTCTTCTTGGCCGCCGTCTTCTTGGCGGGGGCCTTCTTCACGGCCTTCTTGGCGGTCTTCTTCGCGGGGCCCTTGGCCCGCTTCTCCGCGAGCAGCTCGAAGCCGCGCTCGGGGGTGATGTCCTCCACGGAGTCGGCCGCCCGCAGCGTCGCGTTGGTCTCGCCGTCCGTCACGTACGGGCCGAAGCGGCCGTCCTTGACGACGACCGGCTTGCCGCTGACCGGGTCCTCGCCGAGCTCCTTGAGCGGCGGCTTGGCGGCGGCGCGGCCGCGCTGCTTGGGCTTGGAGTAGATCTCCAGGGCCTCGTCGAGCGTGATGGTGAAGAGCTGGTCCTCGGTCTCCAGGGAGCGCGAGTCCGTGCCCTTCTTCAGATACGGGCCGTAGCGGCCGTTCTGCGCGGTGATCTCGACGCCCTCGGCGTCGGTGCCGACGACGCGCGGCAGCGACATCAGCTTGAGCGCGTCGGCGAGCGTCACCGTGTCCAGGGACATCGTCTTGAAGAGCGAGGCCGTGCGCGGCTTGACCGCGTTCTTGCCGGTCTTCGGGGTGCCCTCGGGGAGCACCTCGGTGACGTACGGGCCGTAGCGGCCGTCCTTGGCGACGATCTCGCGGCCCGTCTCCGGGTCGGTGCCGAGCTGGAAGTCGCCGCTCGGCTTGGCGAGCAGCTCCTCCGCGTACTCGACGGTGAGCTCGTCGGGCGCCAGGTCGTCCGGGATGTCGGCGCGCTGGTGGTTCTCGGAGTCCTTCTCGCCGCGCTCGATGTACGGGCCGTAGCGGCCGACGCGCAGCACGATGCCGTTGCCGACGGGGAAGGACGACACCTCGCGGGCGTCGATGGCGCCCAGGTCGGTGACGAGCTCCTTGAGGCCGCCGAGGTGGTCCCCGTCGCCGTTCCCGGCGTCCGCGGCACCGCCCGTGCCCTCGCCCTCACCGAAGTAGAACCGGCGCAGCCACGGCACGGCCTGGGCCTCGCCGCGCGCGATGCGGTCGAGGTCGTCCTCCATACGGGCGGTGAAGTCGTAGTCGACGAGCCGCCCGAAGTGCTTCTCCAGGAGGTTCACCACGGCGAAGGACAGGAAGGACGGCACCAGGGCCGTGCCCTTCTTGAAGACGTAGCCGCGGTCGAGGATCGTGCCGATGATCGACGCGTACGTCGACGGGCGGCCGATCTCGCGCTCTTCGAGCTCCTTGACCAGGGAGGCCTCGGTGTAGCGGGCCGGGGGCTTGGTGGCGTGGCCGTCGACGGACATGTCGTCGGCGGACAGCGCGTCGCCCTGGGAGACCTGCGGGAGGCGGCGCTCGCGGTCGTCAAGCTCGGCGTTCGGGTCGTCGGCGCCCTCTACGTAGGCCTTGAGGAAGCCGTGGAAGGTGATGGTCTTGCCGGACGCGCTGAACTCGGCGTCCCGGCCGTCGGCGGCCCGGCCGCCGATCTTCACGGTGACCGAGTTGCCCGTCGCGTCCTTCATCTGGGAGGCGACGGTCCGCTTCCAGATCAGCTCGTAGAGGCGGAACTGGTCGCCGGTCAGACCGGTCTCGGCGGGCGTGCGGAAACGATCACCCGACGGGCGGATCGCCTCGTGCGCCTCCTGCGCGTTCTTGACCTTCCCGGCGTACGTGCGCGGCTTGTCCGGCAGGTAGTCGCCGCCGTACAGCTGCGTGACCTGTGCGCGGGCCGCCGTGACCGCCGTGTCGGACAGCGTCGTGGAGTCCGTACGCATATAGGTGATGAAGCCGTTCTCGTACAGCTTCTGGGCCACCTGCATGGTGGCCTTCGCGCCGAAGCCGAGCTTGCGCGAGGCCTCCTGCTGCATCGTCGTCGTACGGAACGGTGCGTACGGAGAGCGGCGGTAGGGCTTGGACTCGACGGAGCGGACCGCGAAGTCCGTGTTCTCCAGGGCGGCGGCGAGGGCACGGGCGTTGGCCTCGTCCAGGTGCAGCGTGTTCTGGCTCTTCAGCTGCCCGAGGGAGTCGAAGTCGCGGCCCTGGGCGACGCGCTTGCCGTCGACCGTCGTCAGCCGGGCCACCAGCTGCGAGGGGTCGCTCGGGTCACCGGCGCGGCCGGTGCCGAAGGTGCCGGTCAGGTCCCAGTACTCGGCGGAGCGGAAGGCGATGCGCTCGCGCTCGCGCTCGACGACGAGCCGGGTCGCCACGGACTGCACGCGGCCCGCGGAGAGCCGCGGCATGACCTTCTTCCAGAGCACCGGCGAGACCTCGTAGCCGTACAGGCGGTCGAGGATGCGGCGGGTCTCCTGAGCGTCGACCATGCGCTGGTTGAGCTCGCGCGGGTTGCGGACGGCGCCCTGGATCGCGTCCTTGGTGATCTCGTGGAACACCATGCGCTTGACCGGGACCTTGGGCTTCAGGACCTCGAGGAGGTGCCACGCGATGGCTTCGCCCTCGCGGTCCTCATCGGTGGCGAGGAAGAGTTCGTCGGACTCCTTGAGGAGGTCCTTGAGCTTCTTGACCTGGGCCTTCTTGTCGGCGTTGACGACATAGATGGGCTGGAAGTCGTGCTCGACGTCCACGCCGAGGCGGCGGACCTCGCCCGTGTACTTCTCGGGGACCTCCGCGGCGCCGTTGGGAAGGTCACGGATGTGCCCGACGCTCGCCTCGACGATGTAGCCGGGGCCGAGGTAGCCCTTGATCGTCTTCGCCTTGGCAGGCGACTCGACGATGACGAGTCGGCGGCCGCCCTGTGCGGTCTCGCTGGTCGGGGACAACTTCGCTCTTCTCTCCGGTCGACGCTCGGTTGGCAGTGCGGTGCCCGGCGCCCCCCTGGGGGGCCGCCGTGACTGCGCTTGCGGTTGCGCTGTCGCTGCGGAGTGTGACGGTACATCCCGCCCCCGTGTCAAACGGGAAAAGCCCGCAACGGCCACTCGAACGGTAACCCGACTACCGCCATTCCTGCCGCCTGGGCTGGCCCCGGGCCGTGAGCGGTGCTCCGCGCCGGGGCTCGCCGGGCCCCTCGGCCGACCGGGTCTCCCGGACGGTCGCGGCCGGTGGCCGTCCGTCGCGCCGCACGTCCGGCCGGAGGCCGACGGAGGGCGGGATCCCAGGGGCGTGGCCCCCGGTTCCCGGGCCCGGCGCGCCCCGGGCGGGCCTCACACGCGTGTGAAGGACCACACCGCCAAGGCCAGGGCGCCGAAGCCCGCGACGGCGGCGAGGGTCGCGGCGGCCGTCTGCTGGACGCCGTGCGCCACCGGGGCGCGGTGGGCGACCCGGGTGCCGGTCCACAGCAGCAGCGCCGCGCCGAACAGCGCGAACACCGCCCCGGCGAAGATCGCTGGTCCGCTCTCCATGGCCTGGCCTCCCCGTGTCGTCCCGTACGTGGCACCTCACGGGTGCCCCGGCTGCGGACGCTGGCACGCCCAGGCGGCGGAACCACGAAATCCGGGTGAACGAGGGGCGGCGGACCGGGGCGACAATGGCCGGTTCCCTACCCGGAAGGGCCGACTCCGGGCGGGTGTGGGGGTCGGCCCCCCGTGGTGACAGGGACTCGTCACGGTGCGTACGGAGGTCGCTCACGCCACGTACGTGACCGATCGGGGCCGGTACGGGACGCGCCCCCCGGTCGGCACGGCCGCCCCTACTGCCCCACCGGCTCCAGGAACCCCTGCTCCACCAGGAGCCGGATCTGGGCCGGGGTGCGGTCCCTGAGCGCCACCGGGTCCTCGCCCATCAGCTGGGCGATGGCGTCCAGGATGCGGCCCGCGCCGAGCGTGCCGTCACACACGCCGGCGAAGCCCGCGCCCACCGTGTCCACCCGGGTCGCCCGCCGCATGCCGCGGTGCTGGCGCAGCACGACGTGCTCCGGGTCCTCGGCGCCGGGCATGCCGACCTGCTCCTGCACCACTTCGGCGGCGAGCTTGAAGTGGTCGCCGAGCAGCGCGGCGTCGTCGTGGGCGCGCAGATAGTCCTGGCGGGCGAAGTGGGCCCGGACCGTGTCGCCGAGGGGCTGCTCGACGGGGTGCGGCCACTCCTCGATGGTCACGGACGGCTCCGCGGCGCCGGACTTGCGCAGCGTGACCCAGCCGAAGCCGACGCCCTTGGTCTTACGGGCCTCGAACTCGTCGAGCCAGGCGTCGTACAACGCCGCGTACTCCGCCGGGTCGGTGCGGTGGTCCCCGGCGTCGCGCAGCCACAGCTCCGCGTACTGCGTGATGTCCTGCACCTCGCGCTGCACGATCCACGCGTCACAGCCGCGCGGCACCCAGGAGCGGACGCGCTCGGTCCACTCCTCGCCGTCCACGTGCTGCCAGTTGGCGAGGAACTGCGCGTACCCCCCGTCGTTCAGCCTGTCCCCCGCCTGCTGAACGATCGAGCGGCACAGATCGTCCCCGCCCATGCCGCCGTCGCGGTACGTGAGCCGCGCGCCCGGCGAGATCACGAACGGCGGGTTGGACACGATCAGGTCGTACGTCTCGCCCTCGACCGGCTGGTACAGCGAGCCCTCCCGCAGGTCCGCTTCCGGCGCCCCGGAGAGCGCGAGCGTGAGCCGGGTGATGTGCAGGGCACGGGGGTTGAGGTCGGTCGCGGTGACCCGGGTGGCGTGCTGGGCGGCGTGCAGCGCCTGGATGCCGGAGCCCGTACCGACGTCGAGGGCGCTGGCCACGGGTGTGCGCACGGTGATCCCGGCGAGCGTCGTGGAGGCCCCGCCGACGCCGAGCACCACGCCCTCGTCGCGGCTGCCGATGCCCCCGGCCCCGCCGACCGCGCACCCCAGGTCCGAGACGATGAACCAGTCCTCGCCGTCGGGCCCCCCGTACGGGCGTACGTCGACGGTGGCCTTGAGGCCGCCGCCCTCGCCCGCCGCCCGGTCCTCCGCGAGCCAACCGCTCTCCAGGAGAGGGCCGACGGGCAGGACGCGCTCCACGCGCGCGTGCGGCACGGAACGCTGCAACAGGAAGAGCCGTACGAGCGTCTCCAGATCGCCGTCGCCCCGGGTGGCCCGCAGCGCGGGCACGGTCTCGCTGCGCGCGAGCGCGGCGTACGCGGACGCCCCCAGGAGGTCGAGGAGTCCGTCCGCGGTGAAGTCGGCCCCCAGGAGGGCCTCCCTCAGGCGCGGGGTGACATCGGGACGGTCGGTCAAAGGCAGGCCATAACTCACGCCCACATTGTGACCCGTCCTCAGGCCAGCGGTCCGCGTACGACGCCCGCGACGACCGTCCGCACGACCTTCACGACGGCGTCGGCCTCCGGCGGGGCGCCCTTCCTGTCGGCGAACAGCAGGTGCCCCGCGCCGATCAGCGTGGGTGCGAGCGTGTCGACGTCGGCGTAGGCCGCGAGACGGCCCCGTTCGCGCTCGGCGCAGAGGTACGCGGCGACCATGGCGGTGGCCTCCGCGAGCACCGGGACCCCGGTGGGCCGCGACCGCCGCAGCCGGGCACGCAGCTCGTCCCGCGAGGTGACGAGGCCGACCACGGCCACGGCGACCGATCCGAACAGCTCCGTCAGGGCGTCGGCGAGGTTGTCGACGACGGTGCCGGTCCCGGCGGACGCGCACAGCTCCGCGGCCTGCCGGTCCACCCGGGCGACGCGGTCCAGGACCAGTTCGGCGAGGAAGGCGTCGAAGTCGGCGAAGTGCCGGTGCAGCACGCCCTTGGCGCAGCCCGCCTCCGCGGTGACCGCCCTGCTGGTCAGCGCGCTCGGCCCGTCCCGGAGCAGGACGCGCTCGGCGGCGTCGAAGAGCTGCTCGCGCGCGTCGCGGATGGCTACTCCTGTGGGCACCGGGGTGCTCACCTCTCCTTCTGCGGCCGGCGGCCGCCGGTTCTGCGCCTGGCGGCCGCCGGGCTTTCGTATCTGCGGCAGTCGGCCGATGGGTCGCTGACGGGCGGCCGACGGGCCATTGGCCGGTGGCCGACGGGCCCGTTGACGAGTGGGCGATCGCCCACTCATAGTGGGCACATGCCCACTTTACCGCCGGAGCCGTCGGAGCAGGGCCTTCCCCGCGAGCCCCCGCCCCATCAACACCGCGACGTGGCCGAGTCGTTCGGCGCCGACGCCGCCCGCTACGACCGGGCCCGGCCCCGCTACCCCCAGGCCCTGGTGGACCGTGTCGTCGCCGCGAGCCCGGGGCCGGACGTCGTCGACGTAGGCACGGGGACCGGCATCGCGGCCCGCCAGTTCCAGGCGGCCGGATGCCGGGTGCTCGGGGTCGAGGTGGACCCGCGGATGGCGGCCCTGGCGCGGCGGCGCGGCCTCACGGTGGAGGTGGCGGCGTTCGAGGAGTGGGACCCGGCGGGGCGGGCCTTCGACGCGGTCGTCTCCGGCCAGACCTGGCACTGGGTGGACCCGGTCGCGGGCGCGGCGCGGGCGGCACGGACGCTGCGGCCCGGCGGCCGCGTCGCGGTGTTCTGGAACGCGGGCGAGCCCCCGGCCGACCTGGCGCGGGCCTTCGCCGAGGTCTACCGCCGGCTGCTGCCCGACTCGCTCGCCGCCCGCCAGTGGACGATGCCCGCCGGGGACGCGTACGCGGCCCTCGCCCTGAGGGCCGCCGACGGGATGCGGGCAGCGGGCGCGTTCGGCACGCCGGAGCACTGGCGCTTCGCCTGGGAGCGGGAATACAGCCGCGACGAGTGGCTGGACCAGGTGCCCACGACCGGCGGCCACACCGGCCTCCCGGCGGCCCTCCTGGAGCAGGTCCTCAAGGGCGTCGGAGCCGCCGTGGACGCGGCCGGGGGCGGCTTCACCATGCGGTACACGACGGTGGCGGTCACGGCGGCACGCACGTAGGACCAGCCGGGGCATGCGAGAGGGGCGCCCATCAGGGGCGCCCCTCATCACGGATCCGGCCGACGGGCTGGCGATAGCCCGACCGACGGGCCGCCGGAAGCATGGCCGACGGGCCGTCACGCGTCCGGACGACAGGCCGTCAGACGTCCTGCGGACATGCGTCGGACGCCCGGCCGACAAGCGTCGGACGTCCGGTCGACGAGCCGTCAGGAGGACGAGGGCGAGCTGCCCGCCTTGCAGCTGTCCTGCTCGCGCATGGCCTTGCCGACGTCCCCGGCCTCCAGCTGCTTCTGGGCCGTGTTCTCGCTCTTGCTGAGCTTGCCGAGGCCCTCGGCGACCTTCGCGAGGTCGTCCGCGAAGGCCGACTGGTTCTTCGTGTCGAGCTTGTCGGTCTGCGCCTTGAGGTCCGCGTACGACTTGGAGAGGCCGTCCAGCTCCTTCACGGCGGCGTTCAGCTTCTTCTCGCCGTCGTCGACCGGCGGCGCGCCCGCCTTCTTCAGGGCGGCGCTGCGCTCCTTGTAGGCGTCGGAGATGTCCTGGAACGCCTGCGAGTCGGTCTTCTTCACTTCCTCCGGCGAGCTGTTGTCCGCGGTCTGCTTCTTGATCGCCGCGTTGGCGTTGGCGATCTTCTTCGACTGGGCCTGTACGGCCGTGTCGCAGACCTTCTTGGCCCAGTCGTCCAGCTTCTTGTTGCCGTCGTCGTCCGAGCACCCCGACAGCGCCAGTACCAGTACCGCACCGCCGGACACTGCGGCCGCGAGCTTCTTGTTCACCGGATTGGTCCCTTCCATGGCTCTCGGCCCCGGAACTTACACGCCGACCGGGCCGGGACCCCACGCCGGGCATCCCCTACCGCCCCTATTGCAGCCATTTGCACCAAGGGGCGCGGGGCGAGAGAAGGCTCACGACACGTGCGCCGTGGCGCCCGTCGGCACGCACGAGGGGCGGGCGGCGCTTCAAGAAGCGCCACCCGCCCCTGTGTTGGGACGGCGGAACCGGCTACGAGACGACCGCGGGGTCGGCCGAGCTGGCGACCTTCCCCGAGTTCTCCTCGTCACCGACGGCGATGCCGCGCCGCTTGGAGACGTACACCGCGCCGACGATGACCGCGATGGACAGGACCGCGATCAGGACGCGCATCCCGACGCTCTTGTCCTCTCCGTAGCTGAACTTGACGACGGCGGGCGCGATGAGCAGCGCCACCAGGTTCATCACCTTCAGGAGCGGGTTGATCGCCGGGCCCGCGGTGTCCTTGAACGGGTCGCCGACCGTGTCGCCGATCACCGTCGCGGCATGGGCCTCACTGCCCTTGCCGCCGTGGTGACCGTCCTCGACGAGCTTCTTCGCGTTGTCCCACGCGCCACCGGAGTTGGCGAGGAAGACCGCCATCAGCGTGCCCGTGCCGATCGCGCCCGCGAGGAACGCGCCGAGCGCGCCCACGCCGAACGTGAAGCCGACCGCGATCGGCGTGAGCACGGCGATCAGTCCGGGCGTGGCCAGCTCGCGCAGCGCGTCCTTGGTGCAGATGTCGACGACGCGCCCGTACTCGGGCTGCTCCGTGTAGTCCATGATCCCGGGACGCTCGCGGAACTGCCGCCGCACCTCGTACACCACGGCCCCGGCCGACCGCGACACGGCGTTGATCGCGAGCCCCGAGAAGAGGAACACGACCGCGGCGCCGAGCACGAGGCCCACCAGGTTGTTGGGCTGTGAGATGTCCATCACCAGGTTCATCGGGGCGCCGTCGCCGAGCTTCTGGCCGACGTCGTCCGCCGCCTCGGCGATCGCGTCCCGGTACGAGCCGAACAGCGCCGAGGCCGCGAGCACGGCCGTGGCGATGGCGATGCCCTTGGTGATGGCCTTGGTGGTGTTGCCCACGGCGTCCAGGTCGGTGAGCACCTGCGCGCCCGCGCCCTGGACGTCGCCGGACATCTCGGCGATGCCCTGCGCGTTGTCGGAGACCGGCCCGAAGGTGTCCATGGCGACGATGACGCCGACCGTGGTGAGCAGGCCGGTCCCGGCGAGCGCCACCGCGAACAGGGCGAGCATGATCGACGTGCCGCCGAGCAGGAACGCCCCGTACACGCCGAGGCCGATCAACAGCGCCGTGTAGACGGCCGATTCCAGACCCACGGAGATGCCCGCGAGCACGACCGTGGCCGGGCCCGTGAGCGAGGTCTTGCCGATGTCCCTGACGGGGCGTCGGCTGGTCTCGGTGAAGTAGCCGGTCAGCTGCTGGATCAGCGCGGCCAGGACGATGCCGATGGCGACCGCCACGACCGCGAGGACCCGTGGGTCGCCGCTCTTGGCCAGGATCGCCGCGTCCTCGACCCCGTCCAAGTCCGCGTACGAGGACGGGAGGTAGACGAAGACGGCCACCGCGACGAGGGCGAGCGAGATGAACGCCGAGATGAAGAAGCCGCGGTTGATGGCGGTCATCCCGCTGCGGTCGGAGCGCCGGGGCGCCACCGCGAAGATGCCGATCATCGCGGTGATCACGCCGATCGCGGGCACGATCAGCGGGAAGGCGAGTCCGGAGTCACCGAACGCGGCCTTGCCGAGGATCAGCGCGGCGACGAGCGTGACGGCGTACGACTCGAAGAGGTCGGCCGCCATCCCCGCGCAGTCGCCGACGTTGTCGCCCACGTTGTCGGCGATGGTCGCGGCATTGCGCGGATCGTCCTCCGGAATGCCCTGTTCGACCTTGCCGACCAGGTCGGCGCCGACGTCGGCGGCCTTGGTGAAGATGCCGCCTCCGACACGCATGAACATCGCGATCAGCGCGGCTCCGAGGCCGAAGCCTTCGAGCACCTTCGGTGCGTCCGCCGCGTAGACGAGCACGACACAGGAGGCGCCGAGCAGACCGAGCCCCACCGTGAACATGCCGACGACGCCGCCCGTACGGAAAGCGATCTTCATCGCTTTGTGCGAGACGGCGGTGAGATCCTTTTCCGGCTCGCCTTCCGCCGGTGTCGCTTCCCGGGCCGCGGCGGCCACGCGCACATTGCTGCGCACGGCGAGCCACATACCGATATAGCCGGTGGTGGCCGAGAAGGCCGCACCGATCAGGAAGAACACCGACCGGCCGATGCGCTGATTCCAGTCGTCCGCGGGCAGCAGCATGAGCAGGAAGAACACCACGACGGCGAAAACGCCGAGGGTCCGCAACTGCCGCCACAGATAGGCATTCGCGCCTTCCTGCACCGCCGCGGCGATCTTCTTCATGCTGTCGGTGCCCTCGCCGGCCGCGAGCACCTGGCGCACGAGCACCCAGGCGACCGCCAGGGCCGCGATCGCGACGGCCGCGATGACCATCACGATGAGGCGGTTGTCGTCGGTCAGTACCGGACCCGCGAGGATTGAGGGGTGGTCAAGCTGATGAGGGGTAGAAAGCCCCGCCATTCGTCCTCCTTGACGCTTGGGCTGAGCTCAAGATGTGGACGGATTGTAGGGAGCCGGACCTGATCAAAACAGAGCGCCGCAAACGGAATTGGCGCACAGGTGCGTATCTTCAAAAGATCGCGGCCGCCGATTGGCCCCGAAAGCGGTAATGCCCCAAAACCATTGACGCCGGAGTTGACCGCGGCTTCCCTGCCCCCACCTCCATTGATCACCGTTCCCTCGCTCACCAATTTCCCCACTTGTCACATAAACGGAAACCGTGCGCAGGTATACGGCGAACAGATTTATGCGACGAGGGAGACGGTGGGAGGCCGGTGGGGCGGGTTGGGCGGGTGGGCCGGAGCGAGGCGGGGGCGCGGCGCTTGGGGGGGTGCACACGGCCGCAGGATCTTCGGCCGGGCCCGGGGGCGGCTTCGACGAAGGGGGCTCGGGATGCGCTGCCCGGTCCGGTGAAGCCCGGCCGGGAGGCCTCGATGGGCTTGCGGGGGCGCGGCCGGAAGGCGCCTCGCCGGGGTCCGCATGGGGCCCGGCCGGGAGGCACCGCTGGGGTGTGGCTCTGGGTGTGGCTCGGGAGAGCGTCGGCCGGGGGCGCGGCCGGGGCGTCGCTAGGGCGTCGTGGGCCAGCTCATGCGGATCGAGCCGCCGCTCTCGTCCGCCGTGACCTCCACGTCGTCGACGAGTCCGCTGATCACCGCGAGGCCCATCTCGTCCTCGCCCTCGGCCTCGGGGTCCTCCGCGCCGGGCCGACCGCCCGACGCGGCCGCGGGCACGACGCGCGGCGCCTCGTCACCGACCTCGATGGAGAACTGCTTCTCCTCCTCGACCAGCGCGACGCGCACGGGTGCGGTGATCCCGGCGGCCTGATGCAGCCCCACGGCGCGAGTGCAGGCCTCGCCGACCGCTAGCCTGACCTCGTCGAGGACGGCCTCGTCCACTCCGGACCGTCGCGCCACCGCGGCCGCCACCAGTCGGGCGGTCCTGACGTGCTCGGGCAGCGCGCTGAAGCGGAGTTCAACGGTGGCCATGCATCCCCCTCGGACATACACGCGTGCTGTCGAAGGGCCGGGCCGTCGGCCCGGCCCCCCGCCGTACTGCCACTCCGGGACGGAGCCCGGAAGCCCCGGACCTGCCGGGGCGTCCGGCTCAGTCGGTGGCCGCGACCGCTTCGTCGACCGAGGTGTGGATCGGGAACACCTTGGTCAGGCC
Organism: Streptomyces sp. YIM 121038; assembly: GCF_006088715.1. NCBI lineage: Bacteria > Bacillati > Actinomycetota > Actinomycetes > Kitasatosporales > Streptomycetaceae > Streptomyces > Streptomyces sp. YIM 121038. Next base: position 5,391,334 of record NZ_CP030771.1, on the reverse strand, counting down.
GGTGATGCGGAAGATCTTGAGAATGCGCTCCTGGTTGCACACCAGGCGCAGCGAGCCCTCGTGGGCCCGCACGCGCTTCAGGCCACCGACCAGTACGCCGAGTCCGGTGGAGTCGAGGAAGTCCACGCGCTCCATGTCGACGACCAGATGGAAACTGCCGTCGTTCACCAACTCGACCAACTGCTCGCGCAGCTTGGGCGCGGTATAAACATCGATTTCGCCACCGACCTCGACGACCGTACGATCGCCGACGGTACGGGTCGACAGAGACAGGTCCACGGATCCTCCAGCACCTTGCTATCGAGCGGTCGCCCCTCGGGACACCTCGGCCCACGCCCCCGGGACGGATCGCCAGCCGCGATGGCATTCAATCACTTACGGGCAGGCGTGCACGACGCCTTCGGACCATTGTCCATCCCGCCAGTGACACACTCGATGCCGATGGCCAACTTTTCCCCTTCCGGAAGACCCTCGGCGGACACCCCGGCACACGTCTCCCCGCAGACGGTCCTGGACCGTCTGACCACGGGGCCGAGCCGGGCTGCGCGCGTCACTCATACGGAGCACCTGCCCCCGAGGGCGCCCCGCTATGCCGTCTGGCCCGATCGCATCCGCTCCGAGGTCGTCGCCGCCGTCCAGAAGGCCGGAATCGAGCACCCCTGGGCCCACCAGGCACGGGCCGCCGAACACGCGCTTGACGGCACGTCCGTCGTCGTCGCCACCGGCACCGCGTCCGGCAAGTCATTGGCATATCTCACACCGGTGCTCTCCGCCCTCCTGGACGGCGCCGAGGCCGCGAACGGGCGCGGCACCACCGCCCTGTACCTGGCCCCCACGAAGGCCCTCGCCGCCGACCAGCGCCGCGCCGTGCGCGCCCTGGCCGAGCCGCTCGGCCCGGCCGTCAGACCCGCCGTGTACGACGGCGACACCCCCGTCGAGGAACGCGAGTGGGTGCGCCAGTACGCCAACTACGTCCTGACCAACCCCGACATGCTGCACCGCGGGATCCTCCCGTCCCACCCCCGCTGGTCCTCCTTCCTGCGGGCCCTGCGCTACGTCGTCATCGACGAGTGCCACACCTACCGCGGCGTCTTCGGCTCGCACGTCGCCCAAGTCCTTCGCCGTCTGCGTCGCTTGTGCGCCCGCTACGGCTCCGATCCCGTCTTCCTCCTCGCCTCCGCCACGGCCGCGGACCCTGCCGTGGCCGCGCGGCGCCTGACCGGTCTGCCCGTCACCGAGGTCGCCGACGACGGCTCGCCCCGGGGCGAGGTCGTCTTCGCCCTCTGGGAGCCGCCGCTCACCGAGCTCCACGGCGAGAAGGGTGCCCCGGTGCGCCGCACCGCCACCGCCGAGACCGCCGACCTGCTCACCGACCTGACCGTGCAGGGCGTCCGCTCCGTCGCCTTCGTCCGCTCCCGGCGCGGCGCCGAGCTGATCTCCGTGATCGCCCAGGAGCGCCTGAGCGAGGTCGACCGCTCCCTGGCCCGCCGCGTCGCCGCCTACCGGGGCGGCTATCTCCCCGAGGAGCGCCGCGCCCTGGAACAGGCCCTGCACTCCGGCGAACTCCTCGGCCTCGCCGCCACCACCGCCCTCGAACTCGGCGTGGACGTGTCCGGCCTGGACGCCGTCCTCATCGCGGGCTATCCGGGGACCCGGGCCTCGCTGTGGCAGCAGGCGGGCCGCGCCGGGCGCTCCGGGCAGGGCTCCCTGGCGGTGCTCGTGGCCCGCGACGATCCCCTGGACACGTACCTCGTCCACCATCCCGAGGCGCTGTTCCACCAGCCCGTCGAGTCGACCGTCCTCGATCCCGACAATCCGTATGTCCTCGCGCCCCACCTGTGCGCCGCCGCCGCGGAACTTCCCCTCACCGAGGAGGACTTCCCGCTCTTCGGGCCGACCGCCGAGGAGCTGCTGCCGCAGCTGGAGGCCGCGAAGCTGCTGCGCCGCCGCACGAAGGCCTGGCACTGGACCCGCCGCGAGCGCGCCGCCGACCTCACCGACATCCGCGGCGGGGGCGGCCGCCCCGTCCAGGTCGTCGAAGAGGGCACGGGCCGACTGCTCGGCACCGTCGACGCCTCCGCCGCGCACACGACCGTCCACGAGGGCGCGGTCCACCTCCATCAGGGCCGTACGTATCTCGTGCGCCACCTGGATCTGGAGGACTCCGTCGCGCTCGTCGAGGAGGCCGTCCCGCCCTATTCGACGACCGCCCGCGACACCACCGCCATCTCCGTCCTCGACACCGACACCGAGATCCCCTGGGGGCCCGGCCGCCTCTGCTACGGCTCCGTCGAAGTCACCAACCAGGTCGTCTCCTTCCTGCGCCGCAAGCTCATCACCGGCGAGGTGCTCGGCGAGACCAAGCTGGACCTGCCGCCGCGCACCCTGCGCACCCGCGCGGTGTGGTGGACGGTCACCGAGGACCAGCTCGACGCGGCCCGCATCAACCCGGAGATCCTCGGCGGCGCCCTGCACGCCGCCGAGCACGCCTCCATCGGCATGCTGCCGCTCTTCGCCACGTGCGACCGCTGGGACATCGGCGGCGTCTCCGTGCCCCTGCACCCGGACACGCTCCTCCCGACGGTCTTCGTCTACGACGGTCATCCGGGCGGCGCCGGGTTCGCCGAGCGCGCCTTCCACACCGCCCGTGCCTGGCTCACCGCCACCCGCGAGGCCATCGCCTCCTGCGAGTGCGAGGCCGGGTGCCCGTCCTGCATCCAGTCCCCCAAGTGCGGCAACGGCAACGAGCCCCTGCACAAACGCGGCGCGGTCCGCCTGCTCACCACCCTCCTGAAGGACGCGCCGGTGGACTGAGCGCTGGCTCCGAAGGCCCCGCGAGTCCCGCCGCCCCGCAAACCCTGCCGACCCCATGAGCCCCACAGGCCTTGAGGACCTCACGAGACCTGTCGGCGTCGCAGGCCCCGCCCGTGACCTGACCTCCGTCGTGAACGGCCCGAGCTCCGCCGCCGCCGTCACGTCCGACACCTGGCCTCGGACCTCGCACCTCACGATCCGCGTGCCCTGCGCCCGCGCCACCCGACCCGCCCGCGCGCAGGCCTCGTCGGGCCCGGCCGTCCAGTGGTCCGCCGCCGCGAGCGCGGCCAGATCCGCGGCGCCGCCCGCCCGGTGCCGGGCCACCATGACCTGAGCCATCGCCAGGACGGCACCGGTGACCACGCACAGCACGGCCAGGACGACCACCACCCATACCGTGGCGGCACCCCTGTCGGCCTGGGCGGCGCCCCGTCCCGTCCGGACAGCACCCACGCCCGCCCGGACAGCGCCCGGGCGCGCCGGGGCAGCGCTTCGGCCCGCCCGCGGCCCGGCCCGTCTCATGTGCCCACCCCCGCCGCACCCGCTCCCACCGCGTCCTCCGCCAGCGCCACGGCCTCCGCGCGCAGCCGCACGCCGAGCCCCAAGGGCCGCGGGCCCGGTGACGGTGCCACCACCTCGACCCGCACCAGGTCCCCGTCCCGGCGCACGGCGACGTGTGCGCCGCGGGGTGCAGCCTGCCGGGCCGCCGCCACAGCCGTGCCCTGCGGATCCTGACGTGCCATCGCCCGAGCTCCCGCCCTGGCCGCGTCCACGCACTGGATCTGCGCGGACGCGGTCATGAGGATCCACAGGAGCCCCATCGTGAACAGCACCAGGGTCGGCAGGACCACGGCCGCCTCCGCCGTCACGAACCCGGCGTCGCCCCGCCTCCCGGGCCCGCCCGCGCCGACCCGTCCTGCGGTCCTGCCCCTGGCCCGCACGGAGGCGCCCTGCGCGGCCGCCCCCGCCTCAGAACTGCACATGGAGCGCCCTCTCCACCACCGCTTGCAGCCCGGCGTGGACGGGCCCGCTCGTCACCACCTTGTAGAGCAGCCCGGCGAAGCCCACGGCTGCGATCAGTCCCATGGCGTACTCGGAAGTCGCCATTCCGGCATCCCGCGCGCCGGTGCGCGTCCCCGCCCATCGGCGGGACACCCAGGCCCGCGCCGAGTCGTACCCGCGCCCGCGCCCCGGTTCCCGCCCACAGCCACGGCCGTTCCCCTGGCTCCGTCCCTGTCCCCAGCCCTGCTCGTGTCCCTGGCCCTGTCGCGACATACCAACCCCCATGAGATGTCCCCTCCTTGAGATTCGAAATTTCCTGTCCTTGCTCACAGCGCTCCGTCTTTCGGGCTCACAGCGCTCCGTCTTTCGGGCTCACAGCGCTCCGCCCTTCGGGCTCGCGCCCCTCCGCCTATCGGACACGCGGCCCTCTGCCATCAGGGCTCACGACCCTCCGCCGTCCCGGCCTGCTTCCACACCTCCTCCGCGCGGCCGACGCCACCCCTTCAGCGGGCGCTCAGCAGCGCTCCCCCGAGGCCCATGACCACCGGCACCACCCCGAGCGCGATGAACGCGGGCAGGAAGCACAGCCCCACCGGAGCGGCCATCGCGACCGCGGCCCGGCGTGCCCGGGCGGTCGCCTCGCGGGCTCTCTCCGCCCGGCAGTCCGCGGCGAGGCGGGCCACGGGAGCGGCCGCGGGCGCCCCGGACTCCCCCGCCCGCTCCAGGAGCCGGGCCAGCGCCCCGGCGCCCGGAACGGCGCCCAACTGCCGCCAGGCGTCCGCGGGCTCGCCGCCGAGCCGCACCTGCGCGGCGCCCCACGCGAGCCGCTCGCCGACCGGCCCGCGCAGCGACTCCCCGACGGCCTGGGCCGCCACGACCGGCCCGGCCCCGGCAGCCACGCACGCCGCCACCAGGTCGGCCGCCAAGGGCAGTTGCCGCGCGGCCTCAGCCGTGTCGAACTCCGTCTCCTGGCCGGGCCCTCGCCCCATCCGCGCCACGGCGCAGCCGAGCCCCGCGCCGACCACGAGGCCCGTCACCCCGCCGAGCAGCGCCCACCCGGCGGCGACCGCGCCGACCACGGCCAGCCGCACACGGGCCCCGTCCCGCCGCCCGGACAGGCCGCCACGCCACCGCCCGCGCCACCGCGACCGCCACGGCCAGGGCCGATCCGCCCGCCCCGGCCCGCCCAGAGCCGCCACCGTGCGTCTGCCCAGGGCCCGTTCACGCCGGACCGCTGTCGCCACGAGGGCCAGCCACAGCACCGCCACCGCCGACCACAGGGCCGCCCCCAGCCTGTGGAAAACCTCGGCCTCGCTCATCACCCCGCCGCCTTTCGCATGATCCGCAGCGCCCACCAGGCGCCCGCGCCCTCCAGAAGCCCGCCCACGAGGAGGCACCCGAAGCCCGCTCCCGTGTGCAGCAACACCCACAGCGGCCGGGCGCCGAGCGCGCTGCCCATCAGCAGGCCGAGCGCGGGAAGCCCGGCGAGCAACACGGCCGTCGACCGGGCTCCCGCCAACTGGGCTCGCAGGTCGGAGCGTTGGTCACGCTCGGCCCGCAGGGCACCCTCCAGGCGCTCCAGGCCCGTCGCGAGCCCCGCGCCCCGGTCGACGGCGACCCGCCAGCAGGCCGCGAGCCCCAGGAGCCCCTCGGCGCCGGGCTCCCGGGCGGCCTCACGCAACGCCCCCGGTACGTCTCCGCCGAACCGTGCCGCCGCGAGCACCCCGGCCCACTCCCCGCCGAGCCCCCGGCCCACGGACCGACCGGAGCCCGTCAGCTCCGGGGCCCTCGTATCGGCCCGGCCCACCGTGAGCCCTTCCGTGGCTGTCCTCAGCGCCTCGCCCGGCTGCCGCCCCGCGCGCACCTCACCCGCGAGCGCCCCGCACAGGGCGATCACCGCGTCCGTCCGCCGCTCCCGCTCCCTGCGGGCCTCCCGGGCCCTGCGCAGCCGCCCGGTCAGTGGCACGCCGACCGCCCCCGCGACGAGCGGCACCATCGACTCACCCAGGACCGCGACGGCCAAGCCGCCCACCAGAACCCACACTTCGGACCCCACACGGCCGCCGAACCGGTCGCGCACCACGGCAACTGCCCGGTGCCACAAGGGCCCGGGGCCCACCGTCCCGGGCACCGCGAGCACCAGCCTGGCCCGCCGCAGCTCGCGGACCCGGGCGCGCCCTCCCAGGAGCCACACCGAACCGCCCGCGCACAGCGCCGCGCCCCATGCCATCGCCGCGCTCACGCGGTCTCACCCCGGCTTCCGAGCAGGGTGCTCAGCCGCCGCCAGCCACGCTCCTGGACGAAGCCGCGCTCGCCCCACCGCAGCGCGGGCACCGTCGTCACGAGCCCGGTGGCGTCCCGCTCCAGGACGTGCACCTCGGCCACGCGGCGGCACCCGGCCCGGTCCCGGGCGAGGTGGATGACCACCGAGAGCGCGGCCGCCACCTGGCTGTGCAGGGCCGCGCGGTCGAGCCCGGCGGCCGTGCCCAGGGCTTCCAGGCGGGCCGGTACGTCCGCCGCGGCGTTCGCGTGCAGGGTGCCGCAGCCCCCTTCGTGGCCCGTGTTGAGCGCGGCCAGGAGATGCACGACCTCCGCGCCCCGGACCTCGCCCACGACGAGCCGGTCGGGCCGCATCCGCAGGGCCTGGCGCACCAGGTCGTCGAGGCCGACGAACCCCGCGCCCTCCTGGTTCGCCGGCCGGGTCTCCAGGCGCACCACGTGCGGGTGCTCGGGGCGCAGCTCCGCGGAGTCCTCGGCGAGCACGATCCGCTCTCCCGGGCCGACCAGGCCGAGCAGGGTGCTCAGGAGCGTCGTCTTGCCGCTGCCCGTGCCGCCGCTGATCACGTACGACAGGCGGGCGTCGAGCAGGGCGCGCAGGAACCGCTCGCCGCCGGGCGGCACCGTGCCCGCGGCCGTCAGCTCCGCGAGGGTGAAGGCCCTCGGCCGCACGACCCGCAGCGAGAGGCAGGCGGAGCCGACGGCGACCGGGGGCAGGACGGCGTGCAGCCGGGTGCCGTCCGGAAGGCGGGCGTCCACCCAGGGCCGCGCGTCGTCCAGGCGCCGCCCCGCGACCGCCGCGAGCCGCTGGGCGAGCCGCCGCACGGCCGCCGCGTCCCGGAACGCCACCTCCGTGAGCTCCAGGCCGCCGCCCCGGTCCACCCACACCCGGTCCGGCGCGGACACCAGGACATCGGTCACCGACGGGTCCGCGAGCAGGGGTTCGAGCGGGCCCGCGCCCACGAGCTCGGAGCGCAGCTGCTGGGCCGCCCCCAGGACTTCGGCGTCTCCCAGGACGCCTGCCTGTGCCCGCAGGGCTTCGGCGACCCGCGCCGGGGTCGGCTCCGTGCCGTTCGCGGCGAGCCACTGGCGTACGCCGTCCAGCATGCGGGCACCCACGACCGCGTTCATACGCGCCCTCCGGTGGCGTCGGCCGGAAGCTGCTGCCAGAAGGCGGCGCAGAACCGGGCGAGCGGCCCGCGTGCCAGGCCGCCGGGTGGCTGTCCGCCGTCCTGGGCCGCCACGAGGCCGTGCTCCCAGGGCAGCTCGCCGATGAGCGGCAGCTGGAGGAGGCGCGCGACCTCGCCCGCGTCGAGCCCGTCCCCTCCGTCGAGCACGTCGCGCCCGGACCGGCCGGTGGTGGCCACGACCCGCAGGTCCCGCAGCACCATGCCCGCGGCCGACGCGACCCGGCGCGCCCCGGCCACCGCGCGCAGCTCGCGCGGCACCACCAGGAGGCCCAGGTCGAGCTGGGCGAGCGCCTCGCCCACCGTCTCGTCCACACGGCGCGGCAGGTCCACGACGACCACGCCGCCGCGCCTGCGGGCCGCGGCGAGGACGGCCCTCATCGCTTGCGGGGCGACGGCGACGGTGTCGCCGCGGTCCCAGCTGAGCACCCGCAGGTCGTGCAGCTGGGGCAGCGACTCCTCCAGGGCGCCGCCGCCGACCCGGCCGCGCGACTGGGCGAAGGCGGGCCAGCGCAGCCCGTCGGCACTCTCCCCGCCGAGCAGGACATCGAGCCCGCCGCCCAGCGGGTCGGCGTCGATGAGCATGGTGCGCCGCCGGGCGCGCGCCGCCGTGACGGCGAGGGCGCAGGCCAGGGTGGAGGCGCCGGCACCGCCCCGGCCGCCGATGACGCCGAGGGTGAGGGCGGGCCGCCCCACGCCCTCGGCCACGTCGGCGATGCGGTCCACCAGCCACTGCTCGCCGTCCGGCAGGACGAGGACCTGCTCGGCGCCGATCTCCACCGCGCGCCGCCATACGTCGGAATCGTCCTGATCCCGCCCAACCAGCACCACCCCGCGCCGCCGCGCGGCTCCGCGCACCCGGTCCGCCGCGTCGTCCCCGACCAGGACGAGCGGGGCCGACGCCCAGGTGTCCCTGCCGCCCCCGCGCTCCGGCACCCCGTGGTGCACCTCGGGTCGCGCACCCGCCGCGGCGCACAGCCGCAGCAGGTCATCCAGCAGGTCCACGTCCTCGGTGACGATCAGTGGTGCGCCCGGCCGCCCGTCGGACGGCGGCGACGCGTCGCCCGCAATGACTCCGCCCACGATCTCCAGCCCCCTCTCGCTGCAAGTCCTTCGAATGCGCGCCTGTGCGCATCCGGATCCGAGCCCGCGGAGACCGGCCAATGGAATCCGGCCATGAACTTCACGAGCGGAATCAGCGTGCTGCGCTCCCGGAAATCGTGTGGATCTTGGTCAATAACTGTGGAGAAGACGGGGGCTGTGAATATCTCCGTCACCCATACCGGTGAGGCCCCGAACGACTTCCGCAGCGCAGCGCTACGACTACGCACAGTGATGAATCGTGGGCAAGGCTCAGCGGCGCCCCAGCGGCTCATGAGGGCGCTCAGCGAGCATTCAAGATCAGAAACCGGGGGCGAAAACCCATCCGGACATGCGACGACCCCCGCCGGGGGGGAGAGCGGGGGTCGTCCCCTCGGTCCGACTCGGGGGGGGAGGAGCCAGACCGGGTTAGCACGGTCGCGAACGATCCGTGACTTCCATGGTGTACCCGAGAGCCTTCTCAGGCAAACCCACGCGCCTCAGCTTACGCCGAATGGTGGGCGCCTATGCTCGGGCTCGTGGAAAACCACTCCTTGCCTCGCACAGCCGCCTTCTTTGACCTGGACAAGACGGTCATTGCGAAGTCGAGCACCCTCACCTTCAGCAAGTCGTTCTACCAAGGTGGCCTGATCAACCGGCGAGCGGTACTGCGGACCGCATATGCCCAGTTCGTGTTCCTCGCCGGGGGCGCCGACCACGACCAGATGGAGCGGATGCGCGAGTACCTGTCCGCGCTCTGCCGGGGGTGGAACGTGCAGCAGGTCAAGGAGATCGTCGCCGAGACCCTGCACGACCTGATCGACCCGATCATCTACGACGAGGCCGCCTCGCTCATCGAGCAGCACCACACCGCCGGGCGGGACGTCGTCATCGTGTCCACCTCGGGCGCCGAGGTGGTCGAGCCGATCGGTGAACTGCTCGGCGCGGACCGGGTGGTGGCCACCCGGATGGTCGTCGGCCCCGACGGCTGCTTCACGGGCGAGGTGGAGTACTACGCGTACGGTCCGACGAAGGCGGAGGCGATCAAGGAGCTCGCCGAGTCGGAGGGGTACGACCTGGAGCGCTGCTACGCCTACAGCGACTCGTTCACCGACATGCCGATGCTCGACGCCGTCGGCCACCCCCACGCCGTCAACCCCGACCGGGCACTGCGCCGCGAGGCCCTCGCGCGCGAGTGGCCGATCCTGGACTTCCACCGCCCGGTGCGGCTCAAGCAGCGGCTGCCCGCGCCGCCGCGCCCGGCGCTCGTCGCCGCGGCCGCGGTGGGGGCCGCGGCGGCCACCGCGGGCCTGGTCTGGCTCGCCACCCGCCGCCGAGCCGCGGCGGCGAGCTGACACGCGCGCGTGGGGATGCACCCGGGCTTCGAGGGGCGACCGGAAAGCCCTGTCCGGTTCACCCTTGTTTGAACCTAAAAGTAAAGAAGTGCGGCCAGGGCTTCCGCTTCCCCCAGGACAGTAGTACAAAGGAGTCAACGGCCCGCGAGACCAAGGACATCCGAGAGGATTACCTTCAACCGCAGAATTGGCCCCACGGACCGAAGCATGAACACCGAGCACCCACGCGACGTCGACCCGTCGATTACGGGCCAGCCGCACCAGGTGACGGGCAAAGTTCCCGACCTGATGGGCACATGATTCGAGGACGCTTGGTAACCCGGTGGACATGCCAGCGGCGGTACGAAATCTCGTACCGCCGCAACCCTGTTCAGGGCCCGATCGCCCCCTCCTTGAAGCCCACCGGGCCGATCGCCCTCTCCTGGGGTCCGCCCCAGGAAGCGCCCCGCCGGAGCCGCCTCAGGCGGCACCCCGCTGCAGCGCCTCGCACACCGCCGTCGACTCCCTGACGCCCAGCTCAACGGCCTTGCCGCAGTGGGCGATCCAGGCCGCGACCCCCTCCGGCGTCCCGGACGCGTAGCCCGCGAGCGCCGCCGCGTAGGCGTCGCGCCCCAGCTCCGCGTGGCCCGCCTCGGCCGGGCAGACCGACTTCGGGTCGAGCCCGCTGCCCACCAGGACGACGCGCTCGGCCGCCCGCGCGACCAGACCGTTGTGCGAGCCGAAGGGCCGCAGCACCGCCAGTTCGCCGTGCACGACGGACGCCATCACTAGGGCGGGCGCCGAGCTGCCCGCGACGACGAGGCGCGAGAGCCCCTCCAGGCGCCCCGCGACCTCGTCGGCGTCCGGCACCGCCGGCGCGGACACGGGCCCGTCCAGGGGCTCGTCGACCGGCTCGCCCGCGAGGCGCGGACGGCCCGCCGCCTCGTCCGAGTCGGCCGCCGCGACCAGATGCAGCCGCGCGAGGACCCGCAGCGGCGACTGGCGCCAGACGGAGAGCAGCTGGCCCGCCTCAGCCGTGAGGCGCAGCGCGGCGCCCACGACGCGCGCCTCGGCGTCACCGCTGAAGTCGCTGCGCCTGCGCACCTCTTCGAGCGCCCACGCGGCACCGGACAACGCGGCGGAACCACGGGCTCCGCGCAGCGCGGCCTCCGAGGTGATCTCGTTGCTGCGGCGGCGCATGATCCGGTGTCCGTAGACGCGGTCCACGGCCTTGCGCACGGAGTCCACGGCGTCCGGGACGCCGGGCAGGGCGCCCAGGGGAGCCAGCGGATCGGGTGTCGTACTCATGAGTACGACCCTACGCACTCGGGGCCGCCGCCCCACGAAGGAGTGGTCTTCTTCACTCAAGGACCGGTGTGCCGCGGGGCTCGCCACTACGCTAACCGACCATGAAAATCGCTTTCGTGGGGAAGGGCGGCAGCGGCAAGACCACGCTGTCCTCGCTCTTCATCCGACACCTCGCCACCACCGGCGCCCCCGTCGTCGCGGTGGACGCCGACATCAACCAGCACCTCGGCGCCGCGCTCGGCCTCGACGACGAGCAGGCCGCCGAGCTGCCCGCCATGGGCGCGCGGCTGCCGCTCATCAAGGACTATCTGCGCGGCGCCAACCCGCGCATCGCCTCCGCCGAGACGATGATCAAGACGACACCGCCCGGCGACGGCTCCCGGCTGCTGCGGCTCCGCGAGCAGAACCCGGTGTACGACGCGTGCGCGCGGCCCGTGGAACTCGACGGCGGCGCCGTGCGTTTGATGGTCACCGGGCCGTTCACCGAATCCGACCTCGGTGTCGCCTGCTACCACTCCAAGACCGGAGCGGTGGAGCTGTGTCTGAACCACCTGGTCGACGGCCGTGACGAGTACGCCGTCGTCGACATGACCGCCGGCTCGGACTCCTTCGCCTCCGGCATGTTCACCCGCTTCGACATGACGTTCCTCGTCGCCGAGCCGACCCGGAAGGGGGTCTCCGTCTACCGCCAGTACCGGGACTACGCATTGGACTTCGGCGTCGCCCTGAAGGTCGTGGGCAACAAGGTCCAGAGTCAGGACGACATCGACTTCCTGCGCGAGCAGGTCGGCGAGGACCTCCTGGTGACCGTCGGGCACTCGGACTGGGTGCGTTCCATGGAGAAGGGCCGCCCGCCCCGGTTCGCCCTCCTGGAGGACACCACCCGCACCGCCCTGCGCACGCTTCAGGACGCCGTCGACGCCACGTACGAGCACCGCGACTGGGAGCGGTACACGCGCCAGATGGTCCACTTCCACCTGAAGAACGCGCAGAGCTGGGGCAACGCCAGGACCGGAGCCGACCTGGCGTCCCAGATCGACCCCGGCTTCGTCCTGCGCGAGGAAGCGATCGCCACGGCTTGAGAGGCCCCGCCAGAGGCCCCACAGGGCCCCCAAGCGGGACCCGCGGGCGGGGCCCCCACAGGGCGGGCCCTCACGCGCCGCTCGCGGCTACCTCTTGGCCGGTTCGGCCCCCGGGACCCCCTTGGGTGCCGGGGCCGGGCGGGCCGAGAGGAAGGCGGGCCAGCCCTCCTTGGGGGCCTTGCCGACGCCGAGCTTGGTCAGCTTGGCGAGGACCTGCGGGTCCTGGGCGTCCAGCCAGTCGGCGAGCTGCCGGAAGGACACGCACCGCACGTCCCTCTTGGTGCAGACCCGCTCGATGGTCTCCTCGATGGCACGCATGTACGTGCCGCCGTTCCAGGACTCGAAGTGGTTGCCGATGATCAGGGGCGCGCGGTTGCCGTAGTAGGCGCGGTCGAAGCCCTTGAGGAGGCCGTCGCGCATCTGGTCGCCCCAGTACTCATGCCGGGACGGATCGCCCTGGGAGGTCGAACCGGACTGGTTCACCATGAAGTTGTAGTCCATGGTGAGCGTCTCGAAGCCGCGCCCGGGGACGGGGACGAGCTGCATCGACAGGTCCCACAGGCCCTCCTTCTTCTCGGGCCAGAGCTGGTTGTTCACCCCGCTGGTGTCGTAGCGGAAGCCGAGTTCGCGGGCCGCCCGCATGAAGTTCTTCCGGCCTTCGAGGCAGGGGGTGCGGGCGCCGATGAGCTCCTTGTCGTAGTCGAAGGGCAGCGGCAGCGCGCTCTTCACGCCCGCGTTCGTCTTCCAGGCCTTCACAAAGGACTTGGCCTGCCGGATCTCGCTCTTCCAGTCGTCGACGGACCACTCGTCGACGCCCCGGCCCGCGCCGCAGAAGTGGCCGTTGAAGTGCGTGCCGATCTCGTTGCCCTCAAGCCAGGCGCCGCGGAGCTGGTCCACGGTGTCCCTGATTCCCTTGCGGTCGTTGAAGCCGATGTCCGAGCTGCCGGCCAGGTGCTGCGGCGGCTTGTAGAGCCCGCGCTTCTCCTGCGGAAGCATGTACACGCCGCTGAGGAAGTAGGTCATCGTGGCGTTGTTGCGCTTGGCGACCTTGCGGAAGTACGAGAAGAGCTTCTGCCCGTCCTCGCCCGCGCCGTCCCAGGAGAAGACCACGAACTGCGGTGGCTTCTGCCCCGGTCCAAGGCGTTCCGGCCGGGGCAGCAGCGGCTGCTTGCCGGTGAAGGCCGTGGAGCCGTCGCCGATCAGCCGGACCGGTGACTTGGGCGCGGCGGCACCGGCCGGCTTCTTCGCGCCGTGCGCGCCCTCGCGCGCGCTCTTCTTCGTGTCGGACGCGCCACTACCGCACCCGGCCAGGGCCGCGACGCAGACCACGAGGGCGGCGAGCCCGGCCGCGGCGGCAGTCCTCTGGTTGGCGGCCATCCGCCCACCTACTTCCGTACGAATCGGGACAGAACCCGAGCAACTTCGCACAGAGGTGCGGGAGCCCCATTACGACAAGCCGATGAATAGGCTTAATCACTCGTTGAGGTGATCACTTGCCCCATTTGCGCCGAAAATCCTGCCGTGACCTTTACTCTGCATTACGATTCGTTTACCGAGAGTTGAGTCGTCCCGCCGCTGCAACGCCGTGACCCACGGCCGCGACCCGCCCTCCGGCAGCCCGTCGGAGGCCCACCTGTTCCGCGACCGCGCCGCCCCGGAGGAGTCGGGAAAATGTCTGCCAGCGTCCCCTCACGCGCCACCGACTCGGCCCCGGCCGCAAGCACCCGGCAGCCGCACGCGCCACCGCCGCGCCGCGCCTTCCGCGTCGCGGGCGCCGACCTCTCCGCGTCGATCGCCGTGTTCCTCATCGCCCTGCCCCTGTCCCTGGGCATCGCCCTCGCCACCGGAGCGCCCCTCCAGGCGGGACTCGTCGCCGCGGCCGTCGGCGGCGTCGTCGGGGGCCGTCTCGCCGGGTCCCCGCTCCAGGTCAGCGGACCCGCCGCCGGGCTCACCGTCGTCACCGCCGACCTCATCCAGCGCTACGGCTGGCGCACCACCTGCGCGATCACCGTCCTCGCCGGGCTCACCCAGGTGGGTCTCGGCTGTCTGCGCGTGGCCCGCACGGCCCTCGCCGTCAGCCCCGCCGTCGTGCACGGCATGCTCGCCGGGATCGGCGTCACCATCGCAGTCGCCCAGCTGCACATCGTGCTCGGCGGCACCCCGCAGAGCTCCGTGATCGACAACCTCCGGGCGCTGCCCGCCCAGTTGACCGAGGTGCGCCCGGCCGCCCTGTCGATCAGCCTCCTGACCCTCCTCCTGCTGCTCCTCTGGCCCCGTCTGCCCGGGCGCGCGGGCCGCGCCGCGCGCGTCCTGCCCGCCCCCCTGGTGGCCGTCGCCGCCGCCACGGCGCTCGCGGGCTTCGCCGCGCTCCAGCTGGACAAGGTCGACCTGCCGTCCTGGCGCAGCCACGCGCTCGCGGGACTGCCCGAAGGGCCCGCGCTCGGCCTGGTGGCGGCCGTGCTCACGATCACGCTGGTGTGCAGCGTGCAGTCGCTGCTCGGCGCGGTCGCCATCGACAAGCTCACGTCCGGCCGCCCGGACTCGCCCCCCGGAGTGGGCCGTTCCGACCTCGACCGCGAGCTGCGCGGCCAGGGCGTGTCGAACATCGTGTCCGGCCTGCTCGGCGGCCTGCCCGTCGCCGGAGTCGCGGTGCGCAGCGTGGCGAATGTCCGCGCGGGTGCCGTCAGCAGGAACTCCACGATGCTGCACGGCGTTTGGGTAGTAGTAGCCGCCCTGCTGCTCGTGCCCGTCCTGGAGCTGATCCCGCTCGCCGCCCTCGCCGCCCTGGTCATGGCCGTCGGCATCCAGATGGTCAGCCTGAACCACATCCGTACCGTCACCCGGCACCGCGAGATCCTGGTCTACGCGGTCACCATCCTCGGCGTGGTCGTGCTCGGCGTCCTCGAAGGGGTCGCGCTCGGCGTCGCCGCCGCCGTGGCCGTGGCCCTGCACCGCCTCGCCCGCACCCGCATCACCTGCGACGAAGACGCGGAAGGAGTCCATCACGTACACGTCCGAGGACAGTTGACGTTCCTCGCCGTGCCCCGCCTCAGCCGCTGTCTGCACCACATCCCGCACCGGGCGCACGCCGTCGTGGAGCTGGACGGCTCCTTCATGGACCACGCGGCGTACGAGACGCTGCAGAGCTGGCAGGACGCGCACGCCGCGCACGGCGGCACGGCCGAGATCACCGGCCGTGGCGGCCAGCGGATCGCCGAGCCCGCCCGGATCGCCCACTGCAGCTGCCGCCCCTGGACGCCGTGGCGCAACCACAACTGCGAGGCGCCCCCGCAGCACTCCCCCGGCGCCCCCCACGATCACCCCCACCACCAGCACGAACTGGCCCAGGGCATCAGCGCCTTCCAGCAGCACACGGCGCCCCGCGTGCGGGGGGAGCTGGCCCGGCTCGCCCGCGAGGGCCAGCGGCCCGTGCAGCTGTTCCTGACGTGTGCCGACTCCCGGGTCGTCACCTCCATGATCACGTCCAGCGGCCCGGGCGACCTCTTCGTCGTGCGGAACGTGGGCAATCTGGTGCCGCTGCCCGGCGCCGAGAGCGGCGACGACTCGGTCGCCGCCGCGATCGAGTACGCGGTGGACGTGCTGGAGGTCAAGTCCATCACCGTGTGCGGGCATTCGGGGTGCGGGGCGATGCAGGCGCTGCTCAGCTCGCCGCCGACCGGGGCGCAGACGCCGCTCAAGCGGTGGCTGCGGCACGGCCTGCCGAGCCTGGAGCGGATGGCCGCGTCCAGCACCGCCGAC
Source organism: Streptomyces sp. YIM 121038 (assembly GCF_006088715.1). Taxonomy (NCBI): domain Bacteria; kingdom Bacillati; phylum Actinomycetota; class Actinomycetes; order Kitasatosporales; family Streptomycetaceae; genus Streptomyces; species Streptomyces sp. YIM 121038. The sequence goes on along the minus strand of NZ_CP030771.1, from coordinate 5,375,491 downwards.
CCCTCCGGCAGGATCGCCCCGCGGCTCGCCGGACGGGCGCCCGCGGACGCGGTGGAGCAGCTGTGCCTGACCAACGTGGTCCAGCAGCTGGAGCATCTGCGGGCCCACGAAGCGGTCGCGCGGCGGCTTGCCGAGGGGACCCTGGAACTGCACGGGATGTACTTCCACGTCGGTGAGGCCCAGGCCTATCTGCTGGCCGAGGGCCCCGGCGGCGCGCCCGGCACGCACGGCGGCTCCTCCGGCGGCCGGCCCCTGCCGCACGAGGTGTTCAGCCAGGTGCGGCCCTCGCCCCGCGCGGAGGCCACGCCGACGGGCTGAGCCACGCCGACCGGCCGACAGCGGTGGGTCTCCCCTGCGGGAGGCCCACCGCTCCGTGCGCCGGGGCGCACCCGATCGCGCCCGCCCCGGCGCGCCGCCTATGCCGACCGCCCCCTACCTGCCACCCTTTACAGGTCTAAACCAATTTCCGGCAAGCCCTTGTCACCAGGGCCGGGTGTCTGATGAGCTGTGGCTTGGGACACAACGGACACCCTGAGAAAGGGAGATGTCGTGAGTAACGAAAGCCTGGCCAACCTCTTGAAGGAGGAGCGTCGCTTCGCGCCGCCGGCCGATCTGGCCGCGCGGGCCAACGTCAGCGCGGACGCGTACGAGCAGGCCAAGGCTGACAGGCTCGGCTTCTGGGCCGAGCAGGCCCGTCGGCTGACCTGGGCCACCGAACCGACCAAGACGCTCGACTGGTCGAACCCGCCGTTCGCGAAGTGGTTCGAGGACGGCAAGCTCAACGTCGCGTACAACTGCGTGGACCGCCACGTCGAGGCGGGCCACGGCGACCGGGTGGCCATCCACTTCGAGGGCGAGCCCGGCGACAGCCGTGCCCTCACCTACGCCGAGCTGAAGGACGAGGTGAGCCGCGCCGCCAACGCCCTGACGGAGCTGGGCGTCGGCAAGGGCGACCGGGTCGCCGTCTATCTGCCGATGATCCCCGAGGCGGTCGTGGCGATGCTGGCGTGCGCCCGCATCGGCGCCGCGCACTCGGTGGTCTTCGGCGGCTTCTCCGCCGACGCGATCGCCGCCCGCATCAAGGACGCCGATGCCAAGCTCGTCATCACCGCCGACGGCGGCTACCGCCGGGGCAAGCCGTCCGCGCTCAAGCCCGCGGTCGACGAGGCCCTGGGCCGGGTGGAGGGCGTCGACAAGGTCCTCGTCGTACGGCGCACCGAGCAGGAGGTGGCCTGGACCGAGGGCCGCGACCTGTGGTGGCACGACGTGGTCGGGCGGCAGTCGGCCGAGCACACCCCGGAGGCGTTCGACGCCGAGCAGCCGCTGTTCATCCTGTACACGTCGGGCACCACGGGGAAGCCCAAGGGCATCCTGCACACGTCGGGCGGCTATCTGACCCAGGCGTCGTACACCCACCACGCCGTCTTCGACCTCAAGCCGGAGACCGACGTCTACTGGTGCACGGCCGACATCGGCTGGGTGACGGGCCACTCGTACATCACGTACGGACCGCTGTCGAACGGCGCGACGCAGGTGATCTACGAGGGCACCCCGGACACCCCGCACCAGGGCCGCTTCTGGGAGATCGTGCAGAAGTACGGGGTGACGATCCTGTACACGGCGCCCACGGCGATCCGTACGTTCATGAAGTGGGGCGACGACATCCCCGCGAAGTTCGACCTGTCCTCGCTGCGCGTCCTGGGCTCGGTCGGCGAGCCGATCAACCCCGAGGCGTGGGTCTGGTACCGCAAGCACATCGGCGGTGACAACTGCCCGATCGTGGACACCTGGTGGCAGACCGAGACCGGCGCGATGATGATCTCGCCGCTCCCGGGCGTGACCGAGACCAAGCCGGGCTCCGCCCAGCGCGCGCTGCCGGGCATCGCCGCGACCGTGGTCGACGACGAGGCGAACGAGGTGCCCGACGGCGGCGGTGGCTATCTGGTCCTCACCGAGCCGTGGCCGTCGATGCTGCGCACCATCTGGGGCGACGACCAGCGGTTCATCGACACGTACTGGTCGCGCTTCGAGGGCAAGTACTTCGCCGGTGACGGCGCCAAGAAGGACGAGGACGGCGACATCTGGCTGCTCGGCCGGGTCGACGACGTGATGCTCGTGTCCGGGCACAACATCTCCACCACCGAGGTGGAGTCGGCGCTCGTCTCGCACCCGTCGGTCGCCGAGGCGGCGGTCGTGGGCGCGGCGGACGAGACCACCGGCCAGGCCATCGTCGCCTTCGTGATCCTGCGGGGCACGGCGAACGCCGAGGACGAGGGGCTCGTCGCGGACCTGCGCAACCACGTGGGCGCGACGCTCGGCCCGATCGCCAAGCCCAAGCGGATCCTGCCGGTGGCCGAGCTGCCGAAGACCCGTTCCGGGAAGATCATGCGGCGGCTGCTGCGGGACGTTGCCGAGAACCGTCAGCTGGGGGACGTCACCACGCTGACCGACTCCTCCGTGATGGACCTCATCCAGTCCAAGCTCCCGGCCGCCGCCAGCGAGGACTAAGTCGCCCTTCGGTCGGCTGCGGGTTCTCCGTGGCTGGTCGCGCAGTTCCCCGCGCCCCTTCGGGGCGCGCCTGAGGCACCCGGCGCCCCGCGCGCCGGGTGCCTTTTCGCGTCTGCCGGACAAGCCGTTTGTCCTTAAAGTGGCTTTCGCCGGATACCCCCGCCGCACCCGCCCCGAAGCGATTAGATAAGCTAAGGATCAACGTCAACAACGCGACAAGAATCATCAGGTGCGCCGGGAAGTCTGGTCGGCATGTGCTCAGCCCTGCCTACCCGACCGGAGGTCGACTCCTGTGGCCGCGCCCACCCCCACCAACCGCAAGTTCCTCGGACGCCTCTCCCTGCCCGAGCGCACCTTCGTGGCGAACGCGCTGCGCACCGAGACGGTCGGCGGCGTCCTGCTGCTCATCGCCGCCGTCGCGGCCCTGATCTGGGCGAACACCCCGCTCAAGGAGAGCTACGAGAGCGTTAGGGACTTCCATCTGGGCCCCGGCTCGCTCGGCCTCGACCTGTCCGTGCAGCACTGGGCCGCCGACGGGCTGCTCGCGGTCTTCTTCTTCGTCGCCGGGATCGAGCTCAAGCGCGAGCTGGTCGCGGGCGACCTGCGCGACCCCAAGGCCGCCGCGCTGCCCGTCATCGCCGCGATCTGCGGCATGGCCGTACCGGCGCTCGTCTACACGCTGGTCAACACCGTCGGCGGCGGCTCCACGGACGGGTGGGCCGTGCCCACCGCGACCGACATCGCCTTCGCGCTCGCGGTGCTCGCGGTCATCGGCACCTCGCTGCCGTCGGCGCTGCGCGCCTTCCTGCTCACCCTCGCCGTCGTCGACGACCTCTTCGCGATCATGATCATCGCGGTCTTCTTCACCAGCGACCTGAACTTCGCCGCGCTCGCCGGCGCCGTCATCGGCCTCGCCGTCTTCTGGCTGCTCCTGCGCAAGGGCGTCCGCGGCTGGTACGTCTACGTGCCGCTCGCCCTGGTCATCTGGGGCCTGATGTACAACAGCGGCGTCCACGCCACCATCGCCGGTGTCGCCATGGGCCTGATGCTGCGCTGCCACCGCGAGGAGGGCGAGCCGCACTCCCCCGGCGAGCACATCGAGCACCTCGTACGGCCCCTCTCCGCGGGCCTCGCGGTACCGCTGTTCGCCCTGTTCAGCGCCGGGGTGGTGGTCTCCGGCGGTGCGCTCGGCGACGTCTTCACGCGGCCCGAGACGCTCGGCGTGGTCCTCGGTCTGGTCGTCGGCAAGGCCGTCGGCATCTTCGGCGGCACCTGGCTCGCCGCCCGCTTCACCCGGGCCGAGCTGAACGACGACCTGGCCTGGCCGGACGTCTTCGCGGTCGCCTCGCTCGCCGGCATCGGCTTCACCGTCTCGCTGCTCATCGGCGAACTCGCCTTCAGCGACGACCCGGCCCTCACCGACGAGGTCAAGGCGGCGGTCCTCGTCGGCTCCCTGATCGCGGCCGTGCTCGCCACCGTCCTGCTGAAGCTCCGCAACCGCAAGTACCGCGCGATGTGCGACGACGAGGAGCGCGACGAGGACCTCGACGGCATCCCGGACATCTACGAACAGGACAATCCGGATTACCACTTGCGGATGGCGGAGATCTACGAGAAGAAGGCCGCCGAGCACCGCAGGCGGGCGGAAACGTCGGCCGGGTCGGGCGATCCGGACCGCGGTCCGGCATGATCTGTCCAGAACCTTCCGCGCGGCGCCGGTCCCCGGGCGGCAGGATTGCGCACGCTGACCGGCAGACAGAGAAATGAGGAGTACGCGATGAGCGCACCCGACGGTCCCGTCGGCACCGAACGCAGCCTCGGCCAGCTCGTCTCCGCGGCGAGCAAAGAGATGTCGGAGCTGGTGCACGACGAGATCGCGCTGGTCAAGGCCCAGCTGACGCAGGACGTCAAGCGCGGTGCGATCGGCAGTGCCGCGTTCATCGCGGCCGTTGCCGTCCTCATCTTCTCGCTGCCGATGCTGAGCTTCGCCCTGGCCTACGGCATCCGCACCTGGAGCGGCTGGAACCTCGCGATCTGCTTCGTGCTGTCCTTCGCGGCGAACGTCCTGGTGGCGGGCGTGCTCGCCTGGATCGGCGTGATCTTCGCCAAGAAGGCCGCCAAGGGCAAGGGCCCGCAGAAGGCCGCGGCCGCGGCCAAGGAGACGGCTGCCGTACTGCAGAACGTCAAGCCGCATCCGCGCCCCGTGACCCCTGCGACGAGCGCCCTTGAGCTGGAGAAGGGTGAGCGGGCCGACGCTGTGGCACGCTCGACTGCATGACGGACCCCGCCAATACCCCCCAGCACGCCTCCGCGACCGCGTCGGCCGTACGCATCGACGGCCCCTGGACGCACCGGGACGTCGCCGCCAACGGCGCCCGCTTCCACATCGCGGAGCTCGGTGACGGGCCGCTGGTGCTGCTGCTCCACGGCTTCCCGCAGTTCTGGTGGGCCTGGCGGCACCAGCTCGTCTCGCTCGCCGACGCGGGCTTCCGCGCGGTGGCGATGGACCTGCGGGGCGTCGGCGGCAGCGACCGCACCCCGCGCGGCTACGACCCGGCCAACCTGGCCCTCGACATCACCGGCGTGGTGCGCTCCCTCGGGGAGCCCGACGCCGCGCTCGTGGGCCACGACCTGGGCGGCTACCTCGCCTGGACCGCCGCCGTGATGCGGCCCAAGCTGGTGCGCCGCCTCGCCGTCACCTCCATGCCGCACCCCCGGCGCTGGCGCTCGGCGATGCTGCGGGACATGAAGCAGACCGCCGCCGGTTCCTACGTGTGGGGCTTCCAGCGGCCGTGGGTCCCGGAGCGCCAGCTCGTCGCGGACGACGGCGCCCTGGTCGGCCGGCTGATGCGGGACTGGTCGGGGCCGCGCCTCCCGGACGACGAGGCCGTGGAGACGTACCGGCGCGCGATGTGCATCCCCTCGACGGCGCACTGCTCGATCGAGCCGTACCGCTGGATGGTGCGGTCCATGGCGCGCCCCGACGGGATCCAGTTCAACCGGCGCATGAAGCGCCCGGTGCGGGTGCCCACGCTCCATGTGCACGGGTCCCTCGACCCGGTGATGCGCACCCGCAGCGCGGCCGGTTCCGGCGAGTACGTCGAAGCGCCGTACCGCTGGCGGCTGTTCGACGGCCTGGGGCACTTCCCGCACGAGGAGGACCCGGTGGCCTTCTCCAACGAGCTGGTGAGCTGGCTGAAGGACCCCGAGCCCGACCGCTGACGCCCCCCGCGGCCGCGGCGTCACCCGAATGCGGGAACGTCAGTCCGACGAACGCCAATTGCCTGGCGCATAGGCCAATTGGGGCCCCTGCGCGCGGTTACCGACCTTGAGGCACGGGCACACGTCCGGGTATGGGCTGGACGCACGACTACAGTGACGTAGCACGCAAGCGCCGCACGGCCACCGTGGTGAACAGCCACGAGAGGGGCGGCCCGCATGAGCAGGGGCCCGCGGGCACCGCTCAGGCGATCGGTATTCCGCGCATCCTGCGCCGCCGGGCCCGGTGGGTGTCGGCGCGCCTGCGGCACACCCGCGACTGACCCGCTTCCCGTACGCCGCTACAGCGCGCACCCCTGGCTGTCGACCTCCTGGTTGGCGGTGCGGCCCCGGTCGATGTCCTCGCGGATCTCGTCCGCCGTCAGGGCGTAGCCGGTGTCGGGGTCGTCGAGCGACTTGGCGAACACGACGCCGTAGACCTCGCCCTTGGGGGTGAGCAGCGGGCCGCCGGAGTTGCCCTGGCGGACCGTGGCGTACAGCGAGTACACATCGCGGCGGACCGTGCCCCGGTGGTAGATGTCCGGGCCCTTGGCCGTGATGCGGCCGCGCACGCGCGCGGGGCGGACGGTGTACGGGCCGTCCTCCGGGAAGCCCGCCACGATGGCGCCGTTGCCGCTCACGGCGTCGCCCGAGGCGAACTTCAGGGCGGGGGCGGGCAGCGACGGCACGTCGAGCACGGCGATGTCGCGCTCCCAGTCGTAGAGCACGACCTTCGCGTCGTACTTCTCGGCCTCGCCGCCTATCTGCACGCGGGGCTCGTCCACACCGCCGACCACGTGCGCGTTCGTCATGACGCGGCGCGGGGCGAAGACGAAGCCGGTGCCTTCGAGGGCCTTGCCGCAGCTGTGCGCGTCGCCGCTGACCTTCACGATGGAGCGCTTGGCGGTGACGGCGACGTGGCTGCGGGCCAGCTTCGAGTCGGGGGGCGGGACCTCCTTGATCGGCTCGTTCGAGAACGGGCTGAAGACCTGCGGGAAGCCGTTCCTCGCGAGGACCGAGGTGAAGTCCGTGAACCAGGTGTCGGCCTGGCCGGGCAGGGCGCGGTCGATGCCGAGCAGCACCTTGGAGTTGCGGACCTCCTTGCCGAAGGTCGGCAGCGTCGTGCCCGCGAGGAGGGAGCCGATCAGCCAGGCGACCAGGAGCATCGCGACCACGTTGACCAGGGCGCCGCCGGTGGCGTCCAGGGCTCTGGCGGGCTGCCAGGTGATGTACCGGCGCAGCTTGTTGCCCAGGTGGGTGGTGAAGGCCTGGCCGACGGAGGCACAGACGATCACCACGACGACGGCGATGACCGCCGCGGTCGTCGTCACCTTCGCGCCCTCGTCGGTCATGGCGTCCCAGACGACGGGGAGCAGATACACCGCGACGAGACCGCCGCCGAGGAAGCCGATCACGGACAGGATGCCGACGACGAAACCCTGGCGGTAGCCGACGATCGCGAACCACACCGCGGCGAGCAGCAGCAGGATGTCCAGCACGTTCACCGATTCAGTCCTCGCCTCGCATGAGTCCCCGCCCAGCGGTCGCCGTTACGCGCCACGCCTCGCGGGGCGCGCGCCGTCCTCGGCCTCGGTGGCCGCGGTCCACGCAACCTTGTCATGAGCCCCAGTCGAGCGGGACGCGGCGGTCCCTGTCCCACGGGCGCTCCCACCCGGCGAAGTGCAGGATCCTGTCGATGACCCCGGCGGTGAATCCCCAGACCAGGGCGGACTCCACGAGGAAGGCGGGGCCCTGGTGCCCGCGGGGGTGCACCGCCATCGCGCGGTTCGCCGGGTCCGTGAGGTCCGCCACGGGCACGGTGAAGACCCGGGCGGTCTCGGCCGGATCGACGACGCCCACCGGGCTCGGCGCGCGCCACCAGCCGAGGACGGGCGTCACGACGAAATCGCTCACGGGGATGAACAGGCTCGGCAGCACCCCGAAGAGCTGGACGCCGCGCGGGTCGAGCCCGGTCTCCTCCTCGGCCTCCCTGAGGGCGGCGCGCAGCGGCCCCTCGCCCTGCGGGTCCCCGTCCTCCGGGTCCAGGGCGCCGCCGGGGAACGACGGCTGCCCCGGGTGGGAGCGCAGCGAGCCCGCCCGCTCCATGAGGAGCAGCTCGGGTCCCCGCTCGCCCTCGCCGAAGAGGACGAGCACGGCGGACTGCCGTCCGCCGCCGCCCTCCGGCGGCAGGAACCTGCTGAGCTGGTCGGGCCGCACGGTGGCGGCCGCCCGCACGACGGGGGCGAGCCAGGAGGGCAGGCCTTCGGTGGTGAGGGGGGTCGGCCCGGGGTGAGGAAGGGCGGGGGTGTCCGGGGCCGGGGTGTCCCGGGGGGCGGTGGCGCCCTGCGCGCGGGAGGCGCCGACGGGCTGCGCGCGGGGAGCGTGCGGCTGCCGCGCCCGGGGGGCGCCCGGGGCGGGCTGGGCCTGGGCGGCGCCCGGGGCGGGGTGGGCCTGGGCGGCGCCCGGCGGGTGGGGCCTGGCTCCGCCCGGGGTCTCGTGGGTGTGGGGGCCCCGCGCCCCGTGGGAGTCCGTGCCGTGCTTCTCGCCGTCGTCGCTCATGTCCCTGCCGCCTGTGTGCGTGTCACTCGCGTGCGTCATCGGAACCCCGGTCCCCCCGCGGTCCCCCGTCCGCCCCTCCATCTCTCCACAACGCCACCTGCCCCGCGGATGGTTCCTCGATCACCCCGTGGCGCCGAGCGGCGGCGCGGCCCTGCCCGGATAGTCCGGCGGGGGCTTGAGGCGCTGCCCCGGCAGGCCGCCCTTCTCGTACTTCAGGAGCTTCTCGGCCTTCTCCGGGTCCGTCTCGCCCTCCCCGTACGACGGGCAGAGGGGGGCGATCGGACAGGCGCCGCACGCGGGCTTGCGGGCGTGGCAGATGCGGCGGCCGTGGAAGATCACGCGGTGCGACAGCATCGTCCAGTCGCTCTTGGGGAAGAGCCCGGCGACGACGGCCTCGACCTTCTCCGGGTCGGTCTCCGCCGTCCACTTCCAGCGGCGCACCAGACGGCCGAAGTGGGTGTCCACGGTGATGCCGGGGACGCCGAAGGCGTTGCCCAGGACGACGAAGGCGGTCTTGCGGCCCACGCCGGGCAGCTTGACCAGGTCTTCGAGGCGGCCGGGCACCTCGCCGCCGAAGTCGTCCCGCAGGGCGGCGGAGAGGCCCATGATCGACCGGGTCTTGGCGCGGAAGAACCCGGTCGGCCGGATCACCTCCTCGACCTCCTCCGGATTGGCCGCGGCGAGGTCCTCCGGGGTCGGGTACTTGGCGAAGAGGGCCGGTGTCGTCTGATTGACCCGCAGGTCCGTCGTCTGCGCGGAGAGGACGGTCGCCACGAGCAATTGGAACGGGTTTTCGAAATCGAGCTCCGGGTGCGCGTACGGATACACGTCGGCGAGCTCGCGGTTGATGCGGCGGGCCTGGCGGACGAGGGCCGTGTGCGTCTTGGGCGCGGCGGGGGCCTTCACGCCCTGGGGGGCGGCCTTCGCGCCCCCGGCGGTCGCCTTCCCGGCGGGAGCCTTCTTCGCCGGGGCTTTCTTCGCCGGAGCCTTCTTCGCCGGAGCCTCGGCCACGGATGCCTTCTTGGCCGGAGCCTTCTCCGCCGCCGGAGCCTTCTTGGTCGAAGCCTTCTTCGCCGGGGCCTTCGCGGCGGGCACCTTCTTGGCCGCCGCCCCGGCCGACGCCGCCCCGTCCGTCGGCTCCGCAGTGGGCCGAGCGGCCCGTGAAGCGCCTTGATTCGCCATGCGGCCAGCGTACGGGCCCTCACTGACACCGACGGCGGAGATGCGCCGTTGTCGCCGCGGAGGGCATCGGCGCCGGGCGCGCGCCGGAGCGCACCCTCCCCCGCACACCCCCCGCGCCCTCACCGACGCGCCGCACAGGGTCCGATTTGTCCGGATTCTCAGAAGTGGCGGAAGCGTGTTCGCCCACAGCAGAATTGTCCTGCGTACCCGTCCGCCGCGCCGCCGTGGCCTGTGCTCTCACGGGCCCGTAGGCGGGTGTCCGGCTTCCGGCCGGGCGGCCGCGTCCGGCGCCGATCCCCCGGATCAGCCCCCAATTGGCCCCCTTCCGCATTGCCTCCGTCACAAGTGCGGCAGACTTGAGTGACTGATCACACTGTTTGAACCGTCCGGCAAACTGGGGCACCCGTCCCCTGATGCAGGTCGACAAGGAGAGAACTCGTGGACGACGTTCTGCGGCGCGCCCCGCTCTTCGCGGCGCTCGATGACGAGCAGGCCGCGGAGCTCCGCGCCTCCATGAGTGAGGTGACGCTCGCACGCGGGGACGCGCTCTTCCATGAGGGCGACCCCGGAGACCGCCTGTACGTGGTCACCGAAGGCAAGGTGAAGCTCCACCGCACCTCCCCCGACGGCCGCGAGAACATGCTCGCCGTCCTGGGCCCCGGCGAGCTCATCGGTGAGCTCTCGCTCTTCGACCCGGGCCCCCGCACCGCCACCGCCACCGCCCTCACCGAGGTCAAGCTGCTCGGCCTCGGCCACGGCGACCTCCAGCCGTGGCTCAACGCGCGCCCGGAGGTGGCCGCCGCCCTGCTGCGCGCCGTCGCCCGGCGCCTGCGCAAGACCAACGACCAGATGTCGGACCTCGTGTTCTCCGACGTCCCCGGCCGCGTGGCCCGCGCCCTGCTCGACCTGTCCCGCCGCTTCGGCGTGCAGTCCGAAGAGGGCATCCACGTGGTGCACGACCTCACGCAGGAAGAGCTCGCCCAGCTGGTCGGCGCCTCCCGCGAGACGGTCAACAAGGCCCTCGCGGACTTCGCGGGCCGCGGCTGGCTCCGCCTGGAGGCCCGCGCCGTGATCCTCCTGGACGTCGAGCGCCTGGCCAAGCGGTCCCGCTGACCCGTACGCCGTACCGAACGCACCGCGCCCACCGGGCACGGTGCGTTCGGCGTACGCCCCGACGTGCCGCATCGGAAAAGTGCGTGCCCCAGGGGCACCCACCCTGCACAGTGGCCCCATGACTACCGTCAGCCGTGGGCTCGACAGCCAGGGGTACATCGAGCGCGAGGGCTCCCTGGGACGGATCCAGGACGCCTTCCGGCCGGTCGTCGCCGCCGCGCGCGACCGGGTCGCCGACGTCTTCGGCAAGCGGCTCGACAGCGCCTATCTGTACGGCTCGGTGCCGCGCGGCACCGCCCGCGTCCACCGCTCCGACCTGGACCTCCTGCTCGTCCTGCGCGAGGAGCCGAGCGAGGCCGACCGCGCGGACGCGCACGCCGTGTCCGCCGCCGTCGACAAGGAGTTCACGGAGGTCGACGGCGTCGGCATCCTGCTCCTGAGCCGCGCACGCGTCCTGAGCGAGCACGAGACGTACGACCACGGCTGGTTCCTCGCCTGCCTCTGTACGCCGCTCCTGGGCGCGGACCTGGCCGAATTCCTGCCCCGCTACCGGCCCGACGGCCGGCTCGCCCGGGAGACCAACGGCGACCTGGCCGCGCTGCTCCCGTCCTGGCGCGAGCGCCTCGACGCCGCCGCGGCCGCGGGCGACGACGCGGCCCTGCGGGCCCTGTGCCGGACGGTCTCCCGGCGCCTCGTCCGCACCGGCTTCACGCTCGTCATGCCCCGCTGGCACGGCTGGACCGGCGAACTCGCCGAGATGGCCGAGGTGTTCGGCCGCTACTACCCCGAGTGGGCCGACCGGATGCGGACGGCCGCCGCCGTGGCGTACGAGCCCGTGGCCGACCCCGGTGTGCCGCGCGAACTCATGGAGACGCTCGGGCCGTGGCTCGCGGCGGAGTACACCGCACGGCACGGTGTGCGGACACCGGGGCCCTGGGGCTAGATCAGGCCGTGTTCCTTGAGGTACTCCAGCTGCGCGTGCACCGACAGCTGCGCGGCGGGCCACAGGGAGCGGTCCACGTCCGCGTACACGTGCGCCACGACGTCGGACGCCGTCGTATGGCCGTTCTCGACGGCCGTCTCCACCTGGGCGAGGCGGCTGGCGCGGTGCGCCAGATAGAACTCGACCGCCCCCTGGGCGTCCTCCAGGACCGGGCCGTGACCGGGCAGGACCGTGTGCACGCCGTCGTCGACGGTCAGCGAGCGCAGCCTGCGCAGCGAGTCCAGATAGTCGCCGAGCCGGCCGTCGGGGTGGGCGACCATCGTGGTGCCGCGCCCCAGGATCGTGTCGCCCGTCAGGACGGCCCGGTCGGCCGGGAGGTGGAAGCAGAGCGAGTCGGCCGTGTGGCCCGGCGTCGGGACGACGCGCAGCTCCAGGCCCCCGGTGGTGATCACATCACCCGCGGCGAGGCCCTCGTCGCCCAGGCGCAGCGCCGGGTCGAGGGCGCGGACCTTACTGCCCGTCAGCTCGGCGAAGCGGGCGGCGCCCTCGGCGTGGTCGGGGTGGCCGTGCGTGAGGAGGGTGAGCGCGACCCGCTTCCCGGCGCGCTCGGCGGCCGCCACGACCTCGGCGAGGTGTCCCTCGTGCAGGGGGCCCGGGTCGATGACGACCGCGAGGTCGGAGTCCGGTTCGGCGACGACCCAGGTGTTGGTGCCGTCCAGGGTCATCGCGGACGCGTTGGGGGCGAGGACGTTGACGGCGCGGGCGGTGGCGGGGCCGCTGAGCACCCCGCCACGTGGCTGGCCCGGCAGGGCCGCTGCTTCGGTCATGCGGGGATGGCTCCCGTCGGCATCGGGGCGGTCGTCGCGGGCAGCGGATTCACGCCGCGCCGCCGGAGGGGATGTGCTTGGTGAACTCCTCGTGGCCCGGCCAGGAGAGCACCAGCTCCCCGTCCTCCAGGCGGGCCCGGGCCAGGACGGGCGCGAGGTCGTGCCCGGCGGCCGCGGCCACCGCGTCGGCGGCGGCCCGGTGCGGGGCCAGCTGACGCAGGGTGGCGATGGTGGGCGGCATCATGACGAGTTCGCCGCGGTCGTAGCGGGCGGCGGCCGCGGCGGGGCTCAGCCACTCCGTGCGGTCGGCCTCCGTGGAGGCGTTGCGGGTGCGCTGGCCCGCCGGGAGCGCGGCCACGAAGAAGAACGTGTCGTAGCGGCGCGGCTCGAACTCCGGGGTGATCCAGCGGGCCCACGCGCCCAGGAGGTCGCTGCGCAGCACCAGGCCGCGGCGGTCGAGGAACTCGGCGAAGGACAGGTCGCGGTCCACGAGGGCCCGGCGGTCGGCCTCCCAGTCGTCGCCCGTGGTGTCACCGACGACCGAGTCCGGGCCGGGGCCCGCGAGCAGGACCCCGGCTTCCTCGTAGGTCTCGCGGACGGCCGCGCACACCGTGGCCTGCGCCGCGGCCTCGTCGACGCCGAGCCGGGCGGCCCAGGCGGCGCGCGGCGGGCCCGCCCAGCGGACGGCCCGCTCGTGGTCGCGGGGGTCGACGCCACCGCCCGGGTAGGCGTACGCGCCCGCCGCGAAGGGCATCGACGTACGGCGCCGGAGCATGTGCACCTCCGGGCCCCGAGGGGTGTCCCGCAGGAGCAGCACCGTCGCGGCGGGGCGCGGGGGCGCCGGGGTCAGCTCGCCGCTCGCGAGGGCGCGGACGCGGTCGGGCCACTCCGGGGGGTACCACTGCCCATCTGCCATGGGCGGAGGCTATCCGAGGTGGCGCGGATGTTCGAGGGTCACCTTTCGGCGCCCGGGGCGGGCGGGCGGGGCGGGGCCGCCGCCCCGCCCACCCGTGGCGCTACGGCTTGAGCTCGACCTGGATCTCGACCTCCACCGGGGCGTCCAGCGGGAGCACCGCCACGCCCACCGCGCTGCGCGCGTGCACGCCCGCGTCGCCGAGGGCCGCGCCGAGCAGCTCGCTCGCGCCGTTGAGCACGCCGGGCTGGCCGGTGAAGTCGGGGGCCGAGGCGACGAAGCCGGTGACCTTCACGACCCGGGCGATCCGGTCCAGGTCGCCCGCGACGGACTTCACGGCCGCCAGGGCGTTGAGCGCGCACAGCCGGGCCAGGTCCTTGGCCTCCTCGGGCGTGACCTCGGCGCCGACCTTGCCGGTGACGGGCAGCTTGCCGTCCACCATGGGCAGCTGCCCGGCGGTGTACACGTACACGCCGGACTGCACGGCCGGCTGGTACGCCGCGAGCGGCGGGACGACCGCGGGCAGCGTGTGCCCGAGCTCCGCCAGCTTCGCCTCTACCGTGCTCATGCCTGCTTCTCGCGCTTCAGATAGGCCACCAGCTGCTCCGGGTTGTTCGGGCCCGGGACGACCTGGACGAGCTCCCAGCCGTCCTCGCCCCAGGTGTCCAGGATCTGCTTCGTGGCATGGACGAGCAGCGGCACGGTTGCGTATTCCCACTTGGTCATACGGCGACTGTAATGCCTGGGACCGGCCTGCTGTGGGCAGCCTCATGCGTAGCCCGCGAGGGGACTGGTTAGGCTCGAAGACGTGAGCAGGCTCCAGGTCGTCAGCGGCAAGGGCGGTACCGGCAAGACCACGGTCGCCGCGGCCCTCGCGCTCGCCCTCGCGACCGAGGGCAGACGCACCCTCCTCGTGGAGGTCGAGGGCAGACAGGGCATCGCGCAGCTCTTCGAGACGGAAGCGCTTCCGTACGAGGAGCGGAAGATCGCCGTGGCCCCCGGCGGCGGGGAGGTGTACGCCCTGGCCATCGACGCGGAACTGGCGCTGCTCGACTACCTCCAGATGTTCTACAAACTCGGCGGCGCGGGCCGCGCCCTGAAGAAGCTCGGCGCCGTGGACTTCGCGACGACGGTCGCGCCGGGCCTGCGGGACGTGCTCCTCACCGGCAAGGCCTGCGAGGCCGTCCGCCGCAAGGACAAGAACGGGCGGTACGCGTACGACTGCGTGATCATGGACGCGCCGCCCACCGGCCGCATCACGCGCTTCCTGAACGTGAACGACGAGGTCGCCGGGCTCGCCAAGATCGGCCCGATACACAACCAGGCCCAGGCCGTGATGCGCGTCCTCAAGTCCCCCGAGACGGACGTGCACTTGGTGACGCTCCTGGAGGAGATGCCCGTCCAGGAGACCGCCGACGGCATCGCCGAGCTGCGCGCCGCGGGCCTGCCCGTGGGCCGCGTGATCGTGAACATGGTGCGCCCGGCGCTCCTGGACGAGGCCGCGCTCGACCTCGGCCTGGAGCGCGCCCCCCGCGCCGCCCTCGCGAAGTCCCTCGCGGCGGCGGGGCTCGGCGGGGCCCGCGGCGCCGCCGGGCGGCTCGTGGACCCGCTCCTGGACCAGGCCGCCGAGTACGCGGCGCGGCACGCCCTGGAGGCCTCCCAGCGCGAGGTCCTCGCCGGTCTCGACCTGCCCCGGCACGAACTGCCGCTGCTGGCCGACGGGATGGACCTGGCGGGCCTGTACGAACTCGCCAAGGAGCTGCGCCACCAGGGGGTCGCGTGACCTCCCGCCGTCCGGCACCAGCACGCCCGGAAGCACACCCCCGGAAGCCAAGGAACTCATGAGCCTCGATCCGGCACGTGACCCGCTCGACGTAGACGCGCTGCTCGACGACCGCAAGACGCGCATCGTGGTGTGCTGCGGCTCGGGGGGCGTCGGCAAGACCACGACGGCGGCGGCCCTGGGGCTGCGCGCCGCCGAACGGGGGCGCTCCGTCGTGGTGTTGACGATCGACCCCGCCCGGCGCCTCGCGCAGTCCATGGGGATCGACTCCTTGGACAACGTGCCCCGGCGCGTGGAGGACATCAAGGGCGAGGGCGAGCTGTGCGCCATGATGCTCGACATGAAGCGCACCTTCGACGAGATCGTCGAGGCGCACGCGGACGAGGAACGCGCGCGGGCGATCCTGTCCAACCCCTTCTACCAGTCGCTCTCGGCGGGCTTCGCGGGCACGCAGGAGTACATGGCGATGGAGAAGCTGGGGCAGCTGCGGGCCCGGGACGACTGGGACCTGATCGTCGTGGACACCCCGCCCTCGCGCTCGGCCCTGGACTTCCTGGACGCGCCCAAGCGGCTCGGCTCCTTCCTCGACGGCAAGCTGATCCGGCTCCTGATGGCCCCGGCGAAGGTGGGCGGCCGGGCCGGGATGAAGTTCCTGAACGTCGGCATGTCGATGATGACGGGCGCCCTGGGCAAGCTGCTCGGCGGCCAGCTGCTGCGGGACGTACAGACCTTCGTCGCGGCGATGGACACGATGTTCGGCGGCTTCCGCAAGCGCGCGGACGCCACCTACCGGCTGCTCCAGGCGCCGGGCACGGCGTTCCTCGTGGTGGCGTCGCCGGAGCGGGACGCGCTGCGGGAGGCGGCGTACTTCGTGGAGCGGCTCGCGGCGGACGACATGCCGCTGGCCGGTCTCGTGCTGAACCGCGTGCACGGCAGCGGAGCGGCCGGCCTCTCGGCGGAGCGGGCGCTCGCGGCCGCCGAAAATCTTGAGGAGCGCGGCATTGTGGATCAGGAGGACGGGAAGGTTGGAGGGCGTAGCTCCTCTGAGGCTCCCTCCTCCGAGACCCCCGCCTCAGCGGCTCCCCCCTCTTCTGAGGCCCCCGGCAGTTCAGCGTCCACCGGCACCCCGCCCGCAGGGCCCGAGCCCGCACCAGCACCCGGACCGGCCCCGTCCGGCGCCGCCGCGCCGTCGGCCGTCGGCGCGTCCGCCGACCCCGCCGTCGACCGGCTCACCGCGGGGCTGCTGCGGCTGCACGCGGAGCGGATGCGTCTGATCGCCCGGGAGCAGCACACGCGTGACCGCTTCACCGCGCTCCACCCGGAGGTGGCGGTGGCCGAGGTGGCCGCGCTGCCGGGTGACGTGCACGACCTCGCGGGCCTGCGCGCCATCGGCGAGCAGCTCGCGGCGGCGCACGGCACCGCGGGACCCGCCGGGGCGGCGTGAGCCCGGCGCCCTGACGGCAGCCCGAAGGCACCCTGACGGCACCGGTGGCCCGGCGCACGGCTCCGGGGCCGCCCGAGCGAGGCGGCCCCCTGGGAGCCGGTCAGCTGATCCGCATGACGCGTGACGTGGCGTCAGCCCACGGCCGCGTAGCTCTCGTACGTCTCCTCGTCGTCCAAGTCCACGGGCAGCAGGCCCGCGCCGCGCTCGTACTCGGAGCGCGCTGTCTCCAGGAGCCTGCGCCACGAGGTGACGGTGGGGCGCCTGCGCAGCAGCGCACGGCGCTCCCGCTCCGTCATTCCGCCCCACACGCCGAACTCGACGCGGTTGTCCAGCGCGTCGGCCAGGCACTCGGTCCGCACCGGGCAGCCGGTGCACACCGCCTTGGCCCTGTTCTGCGCTGCTCCTTGTACGAACAGTTCATCCGGATCGGTAGTGCGGCAGGCGGCCTGCGCACTCCAGTCGGTTACCCAGCCCATACCGGCGCCGTCCTCTCCCGAATCGAGGCTCCCCCACGGCGGCAGCGGCATATTCACCGCCGCCAGTTGAGGACGTTACGGAAGGTGGGCACAGCGCAACACCCCCTTCGGGCCCAATCTTGAATGGCCCGAACGGACTATGCGTAAGCGGCAGATCACCCGACGGAGTGAGCTGGCGACATGCGTGACCAACCCGGCAAACACGGGCAGTTCAGTTGAGTCACAGCGGACACGGGACGACGCATGGGGCGGATCCGGACGGGGTTCCGCCGGACCGGCCGGATACGGGCGGTAACCGCGCCGCATTCGATAAACGCTGAACGAACGGGGAAAGGCCGACGTAGAACGTGGTGCGGGACCGCACTGCTGTGACAGTTGAGAGCAGCTTAGGCCAAGGCATATACGCCTGTCCGGCGAATCAGAACGTAGGCTGCCCCCCATGGGAAACAAGCGATCGGGCGGTGGTCTGTCCCCTGCGCAGCAGACCGCCAAGTTCCTGGGCGTCAGCGTGCTCGCGGGCGCGGTGCTCGCCGGGATCGCGCTGCCCGCCGCGGGAGTGATCGGGCTCGCGGCCAAGGGATCCGTCGAGGGCTTCGACGAGATCCCGGCGAACCTGAAGCAGCCGCCGCTGAGCCAGCGCACGACCATCCTGGACTCCGCGGGCGGCCCCATCGCCACCGTGTACTCGCGCGACCGCACCGTGGTCCCGCTGAAGCGCATCTCCCCGTACATGCAGAAGGCGATCGTCGCCATCGAGGACGCCCGGTTCTACGAGCACGGCGCGGTGGACCTCAAGGGCATCCTGCGCGCGCTGAACCAGAACGCGCAGAGCGGCGGCGTCTCCCAGGGCGCCTCGACGCTCACGCAGCAGTACGTGAAGAACGTCTTCGTGGAGGAGGCCGGTGACGACCCCGCGAAGGTCGCCGAGGCCACCCAGCAGACGCTCGGCCGCAAGATCCGCGAACTGAAGTACGCGATCCAGGTCGAGGAGGAGCTCGGCAAGAAGCGGATCCTCAAGAACTACCTGAACATCACGTACTTCGGTCAGGCCGCGTACGGCGTCGAGGCCGCGTCCCAGCGCTACTTCTCCAAGCCGGCCAAGGACCTGAAGCTCCAGGAGGCCGCGCTGCTCGCGGGCATCGTGCAGTCCCCGAGCCGCTACGACCCGGTGAACGACGCGACCGAGGCCAAGCAGCGGCGCAACGTCGTGCTCCAGCGCATGGCCGACACCCACGACATCTCGCAGGCCGAGGCCGACCGCGCCAAGAAGACCCGGCTCGACCTGGACGTGAGCCGCCCCAAGAACGGCTGCATCACCGCCGTGAAGGGCGCCGGGTTCTTCTGCAAGTACGTCGAGAAGGTCTTCAAGAACGACCCGGCGTTCGGCAAGAGCAAGGAGGCCAGGGCCAAGCTCTGGAACCGCGGCGGCCTGCGGATCAGGACCACCCTCGACCCGCAGACCCAGCGCTCGGTGCAGTCCTCGATAAAGGATCACGTCTACCGGACCGACGAGGTGGCGACCGCCGCGACCATCGTCGAGCCGGGCACCGGCAAGATCCTCGGCATGGGCCAGTCGCGCCCCTTCGGCTACGGCAAGAACGAGACCGAGATCAATCTGTCCGTGGACCAGTCGATGGGCGGCGGCGCGGGCTACCAGCCCGGTTCGACGTTCAAGCCGATCGTGGCCGCCGCCGCCCTGGAGCGCGGCATGTCACCGGGCAAGCGCTACTCGGCCCCGTACGAGATGCCGTACCCGTCGAGCGTCGCCGCCTGCGACGGCAAGACGTGGCGCAACGACCCCAGCCGGCCCGCGAAGCTCACCAACGAGAACGAGTCCGAGGTCGGCCCCTACCGGCTGCGGGAGGCCACCGCGAAGTCGGTCAACACCTACTTCGTGCAGATGATCGGCGACCTCGGCATCTGCCCGGTCACCGAGATGGCCGGGAAGATGGGCGTCGAGCGGGCCAACGGCAAGCCGATGGACCAGGCCCCCTCGATCGCGCTCGGCACCCAGGAGGTGTCGCCGCTGACGATGGCGAGCGCGTACGCGACGTTCGCGGCGCGCGGCAGGTACTGCACGCCGATCGCCATCGAGTCGATCAGCACGATCGCGGGCAAGTCCCTTCCGGTGCCGAAGTCGACGTGCTCGCGGGCCATGTCGGAGCGGACCGCCGACACGATCAACACCCTCCTGAAGGGCGTCGTCGAGGACGGCACCGGCAAGCAGGCGGGCCTCGGCGCCCGCGACAGCGCGGGCAAGACGGGTACGACCGACTACCGGTACGCGGCCTGGTTCGCGGGCTACACCCCGAACATGTCGGGCGCGGTCTGGGTCGGTGACCCGGCCCACGAGCGCAAGATGATCGACATCTCCATCGGCGGCCGCGGCTACGGCAAGGTCTTCGGTGGCGAGGTGCCGGGGCCGATCTGGCGCGACGCCATGAGCGGCGCCCTCACGGGCAAGCCCGACCCGCGCTTCGACACCGTCCGGCTGCCGGGCGACCGGGACCGCGACGACCACGACGACCACGACGGCGGTGGGAACGACGGCGGTGGGAACGACGGCGACGACGGCAAGCCGGGTGACGGCAACGGCAACGGCGGGAGCCCCTGGCCGGACATCATCGGCGGCAACGACAACGGCGGCAACGGCAATGGCGGCGACGGCCCGGGCGGTTGGGGCGACGGCGGCGGCTGGGGCGACGGCGGACGGCGCGGACGCGACTGAGGCCGACGGCCCGCGCCGGGCCACACGGTGACAGGGGCGGCCCCTGAGCTCTGGCTCGGGGGCCGCCCCTGTGTGGTGCGGGGCGGGGCGGTCCGGTCCGGGGGAGGGCGGGGGCGGTGGCCGCCCTAAGCGGGGGGCCGCCCGCAGCGGGGCGGGACTCGTCGCCGGAGGTGGGGCCGCCCGAGGTGAGGGGGCCGCTGCCCGCGGGGGGCAGGGCTCGCCGCCCGCGACGGGGGCGGCCCGAGGCGGGAGCCGCCGCCCGAACGAGGTCGGAGCCGCCGCCCGAACGGGGTGGGAGCCGCCGCCCGAACGGGGTGGGAGCCGCCGCCTGTGAGGGGCGGGGCTCGCCTCCGGAGGTGGGGCCGCCCGAGGGGGGCACTGCCCGCGAGGGGCAGGGCTCGCCGCCCGCGACGGGGGCGGCCCGAGGCGGGAGCCGCCGCCCGAACGAGGTCGGAGCCGCCGCCCGCGAGGGGCAGGGGCAGACGCCCGCGGCGGGGGCCGCCGCCCGCGAAGGGCAGGGGCAGACGCCCGCGGCGGGGTCAGCTGCCCGCGAGGAGGCGCTTGACCGTGGCGGCGACGCGGCCGCCCTCGGCCTGGCCCGCCACCTTCGGGTTCACGATCTTCATGACCTGGCCCATGGCCCGGGGGCCCTCCGCACCCGCGCCCTTCGCCTCGGCGACGGCCTCGGCGACGATCCGCTCCAGGTCGTCGTCGGAGAGCTGCTTGGGCAGGTACTCGGCGAGGACCTCGCCCTCGGCGCGCTCGCGCTCGGCCTGCTCGGGGCGGTTGCCCTGGGCGAAGGCGTCGGCCGCCTCGCGGCGCTTCTTCGCCTCGCGGGTGATCACCTTCTGCACCTCGTCGTCGGAGAGCTCGCGCTTCTCCTTGCCCGCGACCTCTTCCTTCGTCACGGCGGCGAGCGTCATCCGCAGCGTCGAGGAGCGCAGCTCGTCGCGCCCCTTGATCGCGGCGTTGAGGTCGGCCTGAAGCTTCGACTTGAGCGTGGTCATGGGGCAATTGTGGCAGGTGGGCAGCCCGGTCGGCCCCTTCATTTCCGGGCGGCGCTCCGGGCCCGTCTCCGGCCCGCCCTCCCCGGGCCCTCGCCACCGACGGGACGCACCGGGTCTGACACGATGGAGGTATGCGCGCGCGATACGCAGTACCTCTGGGAATCACGGCGACGGCCGCGGCCGGAATCGCCTACTCCGTGGGCATCGAGACCCGCATGTTCCGGCTGAGGCGGGTGACGGTTCCCGTGCTGCCGCCGGGGATGCGACCGCTGCGCGTGCTCCAGGTCTCGGACATCCACATGGTGTCCGGGCAGCGCAAGAAGCAGCGCTGGCT
Organism: Streptomyces sp. YIM 121038; assembly: GCF_006088715.1. Taxonomy (NCBI): domain Bacteria; kingdom Bacillati; phylum Actinomycetota; class Actinomycetes; order Kitasatosporales; family Streptomycetaceae; genus Streptomyces; species Streptomyces sp. YIM 121038. The sequence goes on along the minus strand of NZ_CP030771.1, from coordinate 5,354,416 downwards.
GCGTTCGCTCGCGGGCCTGCGCCCCGACTTCGTGATCAACACGGGCGACAACCTGTCGGACCCGGAGGGCATCCCCGAGGTCCTGGACTCGCTGGGCCCGCTGATGGCCTTCCCCGGGGCGTACGTCTTCGGCTCGAACGACTACTACGGGCCCAAACCCCGCAACCCCGCCCGCTACTTGCTGGAGAAGGTCCAGGGCCGCCACGGCCTGAACGGCAACCCGCCCGCGGTGGGCGTCGTCCACATCGACTGGGAGGACCTGCGCGACGGCTTCGACGCGGCGGGCTGGGTCAACCTCACGAACACCCGGGGCACCCTCAAGATCGACGGCTACGAGATCGCGCTGACCGGCCTGGACGACCCGCACATCAAGCGGGACCGGTACGAGCAGGTCGCGGGCGGCCCCGACACCGGCGCCGACTTCTCGATGGCCGTCGTGCACGCCCCCTACCTCCGCTCCCTGGACGCCTTCACCGCCGACGGCTACCCGCTGGTCCTCGCGGGCCACACCCACGGCGGCCAGCTCTGCATCCCCTTCTACGGGGCCCTCGTCACCAACTGCGACCTGGACACGGACCGCGTGAAGGGACTCTCCACGCACGAGGCCGGAGGCCACACCTCCTACCTCCACGTCTCCGCCGGCTGCGGCGCCAACCGCTACACCCCGCTGCGCTTCGCCTGCCCGCCCGAGGCCACGCTCCTGACCCTCACGGAGCGCCCCGCACGGGCCTGACCCACGCCCTCCGGAAAACCGGATTTCGTCTCCGGCCGCCGGTCCGCTAAAGTAATCGATGTCGCCGCGACCTGCGCAGCAGAGCTGACAGGCAGCGGAGCATCGACATCGGGGTGTGGCGCAGCTTGGCAGCGCGCTTCGTTCGGGACGAAGAGGTCGTGGGTTCAAATCCCGCCACCCCGACAGCTGTAAGACCAGGTCAGGGGCCTGATCCGCGAGAGCGGGTCAGGCCCCTGAGTGGTTTCTGGAGACGATCTGGGAGCCGTTTGGGAGCCGACTTCCGAAAGTCGGCTCCGACTGACACCACTGAGCGGTAAGCGCCCAGTCGGCGTCTCCCCTCTTGCCTTACGCCGCCGACTGTCAGTGGCAGTCCATACCCTGGGATGCGCTTGGCCGCACCGCACGCCTCCCAGGAGCGCTTATGGAACACGCCTATTACGACCTCGGCAGCCTCAAGAGAGGTTCCACAGTCGTCGTCACCTTGCGCAACCAAGCCAATGTCCAGGTGATGACGCGCAGCGAGTACAGCAAGTACAAGTCGGGGAAGAGGTACCGATACCTGGGCGGTCGCGTCAATCGGTCCCCTCACCGGATCACCATCCCGAGTAACGGACACTGGGTCGCGGCCATCGACCTCGGCGGCCGCACCGGCCGCATCACCTCATCGGTTCAGGTTCAACCGCCTCCGCTGGGCTTCCTGCCCCCAGCCCGCAACGAGCACGGCAGCCCGGCCCGCTCCGTCGCGGTCCATGAGCCGGAGGAGCCCCCTGGCGACGTGCTTGGCGGCCAGACCTGGGACGTCTTCATCTCCCATGCGTCCGAGGACAAAGGAGCTGTTGCCCGCCCCCTTCGAGACGCACTGACCACGCTAGGCGTGACTGTCTGGCTCGACGAAGCCCAGATGCGGATCGGCCACAGCCTCCGTCGCAAGATCGATGAAGGGATTAGAGCAAGCCGAATCGGCATCGTCGTGCTCTCGGCCCCCTTCTTCGCCAAGGGCTGGACCAACCACGAACTCGACGGACTCATCACCCGTAACGTGGCCGGAGAGCAGTCGCTCCTGCCGATCTGGCACAACCTGCACGTTGAAGACGTCCGGCGCTACAGCCCCTCCCTCGCAGACAAGGTGGCGATGAGCACCAGCGACTATTCCATCGGGGAGATCGCACGACAGATCGCTGACGTGGTACGAGAGGAAGAAGCCGCTTAGCCCACGAACACAACCGCCGACTCAGCTACCGACGCGCCCCTTCCAGAGTGGCATGATCACGTTTACCGGAGCGGAGTCCAACGACCTCCGGGGGCACCAGGTGGCCTCCGTGCGCCAGCGAGGGCCACCAGATAATACGAAGCGTCAGGGCGTGAGGAGTCCGGTGGCCAGACAGAGTGGACGCGAGGGAAACAGCACGGTTCGAATAGGTTTACGCATGGTGTTAGCCGGTCTCATAGGCAGCGTGATCGGCATTGCAACATATTCCATCAGTCAGACTGGTGGGCAGCAATTGTCGATCATCGTGGGGTGCCTCACCGGTGTGGCCGCAGCACTTGGCCTGGAGCTGTATCGCAGGACCGCTCAGCTGACCGAGGTCCGCCTCGTCCTTTTCGGCAACGAGATGTCGTTCATCACTAAGACGGACATGCGTCAGGCCGCTCAGAGGATGTTCTTCCAAGCCGCCACCCGGGTGGCTACTCGCCCGCTGGAAGAAGGGAGTGGGAACCTACGCGAGGCCCTGACCTCTCTCAATACGCTCTTCGACCTCTATCGCGATCCGCTAGAGGGCCATACGACCCCTCCTCCACCTGCCAAGGGGGACTCGGTGTACGAACTAGCCCTAGACGTGCTCAACTTCGAGTTAGCTCCGTTCCTGGCCAAGTGGCACCCAAGCCTGCAGCGTTTCGAGGAAAGCCACCCTGACAAGGACGAATCCGAGTGGTTGGAGAACACCGCGTTCCGCACAGAACTTCGCCAACTGCAGGAACGCCTGCGGCCGTACGTGATCGGGCTCGGAGAGATCGCTGGTATCCGTGATCCGGAGCGGCATCTGCGCCCTTCGGGGCGTTCCACGCAGCCCCGTCTTACGGTGCCCCAACAGGATGGGACACGGCCCGGACCGCGGGAGTGACGATACGGCAGGTCGCGCAGCGGTCGCGATGGCACATGAAGACAAGGTGACAATCTCGATGGCGCAGGAGTTCGCGGGCCAGACCTGGCCGGCGAAGCTCCGAGTCCGGTGGGTGTGGCGCAGGCCATGGGGTGTGAGGCCCTTGGCGATCGGGATCCAGCAGGCGTCGGCCCGGTCGGCGGCGCCGCGGCCTCGGGCTGGGATGCCGGGCCAGGGATCGCCGAGGATCGGCACCGGGCGGGCCTCCTGGGGTGCCTTCTTCGGGTACCAACCGGAGACCGCCGGGGTGAACAACCAAGTGGCGAAGCCGTTTCGGCGTCAGTGGGCCGCGTGCTCCGATGTGGTGCCGCCGCGTACGAAGCCGAGGTCGGCGATCGCCTGCTCGACGCGGGCTCGGGTGTCCTCGCGTACGCGGTCGGGGTGGTTGAGGACGTTGGAAACCGTGCCGGTGGAGACTCCGGCGCGGCGTGCGACATCAGCCAGCTTCGCGCCCAGGTGGCCGCCGGTGCGGGCTGCACCCTGGCCCCTGAAGACGTACGTCCTGCCGTGGCAGGGGCACGGCAGGGGCTTCGTACGGGCGATGTGGTTGAGGACAAGGGCGGACAGCCAGTCCGGCGAGTCGATGGTGCGGTAGCTGTCGTCCTTGGGCGGGCAGCGGACCAGCTCGCCGGTATCCAGCTCGTACAGCTGCCACTCGACGCGGAAGGCAGCAGGGCGGACGAACTCCGTTTCGAGACCGACGATTTCGCCCCAGCGTTTGCCGGTGTAGCCCTTGAGAACCGTGGCGACGAACTCGTCGTCGCGGCCGGAGAGCAGGGCAGCCCGCTCAGCGGTGAGCAGGATGCCGAGGGCGTCAGTGACGACCTTCTCCGGGCCGCGGTCGCGGGAGCGGCCGGCACGCTTGCCGCGCCCGCGTCGCCGGGCGGCCGGGTTGGACGTGAGCAGGCCCTCGTCGATCGCGTCCTCGAAGATCAGGTGGAGCGTGGAGCGCCAGGTCTTGACGCTGGAGGCCGCGTACGCGGCCCGCTCCTTCTTCTCCCACAGCTCGACGTCCGTGCGCAGGATGCCTGCGAGCGCCTTGTCCTCGAAGTCGGGGAGCAGGTGCTCCTCGATGTGGCGCTTGTAGTTCTGCATCGTTGAGGCGGCCAGGTCCTGGGCGGCGTACCAGCGGCTCGCGTACTCGCCGAAGGTCTCCTGGCCGAGTGCCGGGTCGCGCCAGTCTCCGCGCCGGTACTTGTTCTCCGCCTCACTCGCGGCACGCTGAGCCTCGCCCTTGGTAGCGAACTTGATCGCCTTGCCGTTGTCGTCGGCGACCGTGAGGTGCTTGCCGGGCGCGATCTTGTACCGGCCGCGCCAGTAGTTTCCGCGCTTCTCCGCGAAACCCACGTATTCCTCCCCTTCCTGCGTCGTCGGCTAGGCGGCTGTCCCGAACTGGCTCTGATGGGCTCGGCGTGGTGGCCGGGCGCGCAGGCGAGCCGTGGACGCGGCAGACGACGGAGAAGGCTGAGGTGAGGAGGACTTGGGCGCACGAGGAGCTTCGGCTCGCTGCCGCGGAATTGCGGGGCGGGTCTCGTGCATGCGGATGATCTCCGCTAGGTGCTCGTCGGTGAAGCGGTAGGCACGACCGACCCTCGTGAAGGGGATGAGCCGTCGGCGGGCGCGGTCCTTGACCCACCAGGCGGAGCAGCCGAGTACGTCGGCGATCTCCTCGGGGACGTAGAGGCGTGGCAGCGAGGAGCCGCCTTCGGGGCGGAGCGGAGCAGGCGTGGGCGCGGCGGGTATTGCGGCTTGGGGCAAGAGTGAGGGGTCCTTACGTAGGCGGTGCTGGGGGGCATGAGTTGGAATGCCCGCGATCACAGCGCGGTGTCGCCCTCCAGGAGGGCGAAGGGCGGGACGTGGAGGGCCTGGGCCAGGGCAGCGAGGTCGTCGATGTCGCAGCGACGCTGGGCGCGTTCGATACGGGAGAGCGCCGTGTTCGACATCGGGTGGCCGAGGGCGGTCACACGGGTGGCGAGCTGGCGTTGGGAAAGTCCGCGCTCGGTACGGAGAATTTCGATGGTTCGGGCGGTCCGGATTCCTACTGAACCGATTTGAAGGGGTCGGGCTGCCATGGGTTTTTTGTAGCTCGCCTTCTCCGGTTTCGCTAACCGGGGATCGTCTGCTATAAAGCACGCCGCGATTCCCAAACCGGCAACTCGGGCATTCAGGGGTCGGGGGTGGAATGCCGACCCTGCTCTGACGTGCGGTGTTGTGTTGTAGCTTCCCGGGCAGCGGGCCGTCAACGCTTCGGCAATGTGATCCTTCTGGCTCGGTTAATTGTGCCGACGATTTCGGCGACTGGGGATTGCGTCTTACTGTTTTGGCGGGGCGCCGCCCGCCTCATTTCCAGCGGCATTTCTGCCGTGAGAGATGGGGGTGGACTTATGCGGTGGGGTGTGGCTGTGTTGACGACACCCCCCCGCATACGCGGATGCCTGCGGCGCACGCCCCGCCGTAGGTCACGAACCGCCCCTCTCTCTCCCCCCCCGACCAACGACGGTGAGCCCTGCCCGACCGCCCGGCCACCGAGTGAGGACACCCACCTGCCTTGGCACGGATACGCACCATCAAGCCGGAAGCCTTCACCTCTGAGTCGCTGGCCGAGGTCTCGATCTCCGCGGAACGGACCTTCTTCGGGCTCCTCACCCAGGCCGACGACCACGGCTGCTTCCGCGACCAAGCCGCCGTCATCGCCGGTGCCCTGTGGTCACTGCGCCCCGAACACGGCCCGCTGGCGGTCGAGGACGACCTCACCCAGCTCGCCGGGGCCGGCCTGATCTGCCGCTACGAAGGCCACGACGGCAAGAACTACCTGCACATCGTCACCTGGGCCAAGCACCAGAAGATCAATCGGCCCAGCGGCAGCCGCTGCCCTCCGTGCCCGCGCCACGAGGGCGGACGGCCCGCGCAGCCCTCCGCGAGCCATCACGCAGGACTCACGGGGCCTTCGGTGAGCTCTCCCGGAGTCCTCGCCGAGGAGTCGCACACTCTGCGGGAGTCTTCGGCGAAAAGCGGCGAAACCGCAGCTCGGGAGGGTTTCAGTGAGGCATCACGGAACATTCCGGGAGGGCTCACTGAGGACTCAGTGAGCCCTCATGGCCCGGATCTAGGACCTAGGATCCTGGATCTAGGATCACCTCCGGTGGGGGGCGCGAGCGCCCCCGCACTCGAGTCCGTCTCGGCCAAGGCGCTCATCGCCGAGTACTCCGCCGCATGCGCCAACCGGCCGCCCAGAGGCTTCCTGGGGCATCTCGGCAAGGAGACCGCCCGTCTGCTCGCCGAAGGCATCGACGCGGCGTACGTGCGCGCCGGTCTCGAGCGACTGCGGGCCAAGGGCCTGCATCCCAGCGTGCTGCCGAGCCTGGTCAACGAGGCCATGAACCCGCCCTCGTCGAGCGGCACGTCCGCAGGGCACCGGCCGTGGACCAACCCGGTCGACGCGCAGGCCGCGTACGGAGGTGAGCTGTGACCACGGCGACCTCTGCGATCTCTGCGCGCGAGCCACGCCAACTGGGCGGCGCAGTGGCCAAACTGGAGGCAATCCTGGCCGCCCGCGACATCGATCCCACCGCCGTGGTCGACGCCGCGCCGTCGCCGGAGCCGGTGACCGCGCTGGAGCTGGCAGCCGCCCGCATCCCGCGCCGCTACCTCAACGCCCTGGCCGACCACGCCGACGTATCGGCCTGGGTCGAGGAGATCGCGGCTGCCGGACGGCCGGGGCCGGGCGGCGCACCGGGCATCGCCTACGGCCCCTCGCTGCTGATCGCGGGCCCGACCGGAACCGGCAAGACCTACCAGGCGTACGGCGCCATCCGCTCGCTGCTCGGCGCCGGGGTCCGGCTGCGCTGGGAGGCCATCACCACCGCTGAGCTGCACGCCACCCTGCGCCCACGCCAGGGCCACGACGGCGAACGCCGCTTCCAGGAACTGGCCCGCAGCCCGCTGCTGCTCCTCGACGACCTCGGCGCCGCCAAGGCATCGGAGTGGACCGAGGAGCTGACCTACCGACTCATCGACCACCGGTACGTCCACGAGCTGCACACCCTCATCACCACCAACCTCCCCATCGCCGACCTGCGCACCGCCGTCGGCGACCGCGTCGCCTCCCGCCTCGCCGAGATGACCCGCCGCGTCATCCTCGACGGCCCCGACCGCAGGCGCGGCACGGTCACCGGCCCGCGCGGGCATTAACAGGCCCTTGCGCCCCGGCGCCGCCTCGGCCGTCTCGTCGACAGCAAGCTGGCCACCAAGGCCGACGGCGTTGCCGAAGAGGGACGAGCAGACCCGCTCCTACGCCACCGTCCGATGCCTCACCGCCGTCGGCTGAATCCCTACCGGTGCGCGCGGAGCGATCACGCGAGCATCCACGCCGTACATGCGCCCAGGCGTACACGCGCGGAGCCCTCTTCAGAACGGCCCGCGTGCACGCCCCTCACTCCCGCCCCACAGGCCCCACCTCTCCACCCTGGAGCCCACTGCCTTGCACTTCCCTGCCCCGAGCGCACCGGCAGCCATACGCGGCAACCACAGCACCCATGCAGGCAGTGACCCTGCTACCGCTCGCTCCGGCCGCCGACGACGAGGCCCTCACCAACATGACGATCCTGGCGATGCTCGCCGGGCACCCGCACCCACTGGCGAGCATCGCGTGAACCGCAACGGACGCATCACCCTGGTCGTCGGCCTGGTGCCAGTCGTCCTCATGGCCTTCCGCGTCTCGTGGAACGCGCTGTCCGACGTGGCCCGCGCCATCGGCGCCGACTCCACCGCCGCCCTGCTCTACCCGATCGTGGTCGACGGGCTGATGGCCCTTGCACTGGTCGCCACGCTCGTGCTGACCGGTCCCGACCGGAAGTTCGCGCTGCGGGTTCTGGCGGCCTACACGATCGCCAGCCTCCTTCTGAACTACGTGCACGGCCTTGCTCCGGCCCTGCACACCTCGTCGATCCGGTGGGGCCGACTGGCCGACTGAGAGCCTGCGAACTGGGCCCTGGTGCTGTTGGCGACCTCGCTCCCGGTCGGGTCGATCTACTTCGGGTCGGACCTCGTGGCGAAGGTGCTGCACCACAACCCCGAGTCGGCCGACTCCGCCGAAGTGTCCTCGGCCCAGTCGGGCAACCGACAAGCCGACGAGTCGGCCGGTCAGGCAGCCAGTGAACAGGCTGCCCGGTCGGCATCTGACCAGGCCGAATCGGGCCTCGACCAGCTGGCCGAGTCGACCTCTGTGGAAGTCACCGAGGCGCCCGTGGCGAGGCCGACCGAGACCGACGAGTCGGCCCCCGCCCGCGCTGCCCGACCGCCCCGGTCGGTTGTGGCGGAGTCGACCGGCGCCGCCCCGCGTCAGGCGACCGGTCGGGGCCCCGCCACCACCGAGTCGACCGCCGACCGCACCCGCTCCCGCACCGACGCCGAAGCCCTCGACGAGGCCCGAATCCTGACCGCTGCCTGGGGAGACGACGAGCTGACCGCCGAGCGTCTGCGCACCGAACTACGTGTCGGCCAGAAGCGCGCTCGCATCGTGCGCGACCAGCTGCGGGCCGAGCGGACCGGTCACGCCGAGCCCGTCGTGGACGACGGCTTCGAGGCCGAGCCTCTGGAGAGCCCCGACGAGGCCACCCCCCAGCCACAGAGGGAACTCAGCACAGCCCCGGCCGATGCGGCCTGACCCCCACCAACGCACCACTCGCCCCGCCCCGTGTCCCGTGCTGACAAACACGGGACACGGGGGCCGCACACAGCCAAGCACCCAGTACCAGCACCCCACGGAGATCCATCGCATGCACGACCAGCACCACGAACCCCTCACAGCTCAGCAGCAGTCGACCATCACCCCCGTCACACACGCAGCAAGTTGTCGGGTAAGGAGTCCTTACCCGGCCTCCGCCCCACAGGGGGCGGAGGCTTCCGGCGCCGAGGGGGCACCGGAGTCGGCCGGCCCGGGGGAGCCGACCGAGGGAGGAACAAGCGAGCCGTCGTCGAACGCGCCGCAGCAGCCTGCACCGCGTCGCCGTCTGCGTGACAAGCAGCTGCGCGAGCACCGCGTCCATCCCCGCTACAACGACGACGAGTACGCCCTCGTGAAGAACGCCGCCGCCCTGAGCCGTATGAAGCCCGGCGGCTACGTCGCCGAGTGCTCGCTGGCCGCCGCCCGCTCCGATGACCCCACAGCCGCGGTCGCCGACTACCGGGCCATGGTTAAGGCGCTGATGGCCGCCAACGGGCAATTGGGCAAGATCGGCAACAACCTCAACCAGCTCACACGGCACCTCAACAAGGACGGCGCCTGGCCCCACCCCGACACCGTCCAGCGGCTCCTGGACCGCGTCGAGGCGTCGATCGCCGACGTGGACACCGCCGTCTCCCAGATCACAGAGGGCCGGTGAGACGGTGATACCCAAGATCATCCTTGGCGGGGGTCCCGAGGCTACCCGCCGCACGATCGGCTACCTCTTCGGCAAGGGCCGGGCCAATGAGCACACCGACCCGCATCTGGTGGCGTCCTGGAACGGCTTCGCCCCTGACCCTGGCCGCAGCCCCCACCGCGACCCGAAGGAGGTGGAAAAGCAGCTTGTCGCCCAGCTCGACCAGCCCGTGCAGATGCTCGGCGACAAGGCGCCCAAGGACACCGTGTGGCACTGCCCGGTCCGCGCCGCACCCGAAGACCCCATCCTCACCGACGCCCAGTGGGCAGACATCGCCCGCCGCATCGTGGCCGCCGCCGGCATCGCCCCGACCGGGGACGAGGAAGCCTGCCGCTGGGTCGCCGTGCGCCACGCCGACGACCACATCCACATCGCCGCCACCCTCGTCCGCCAAGACGGCCGACGCCCGCAGCGCGGCTACGACCAACGCGCCGTCCAGCGTGAGGCTCGCCGGATCGAAATCGACTACGGGTTGCGGCGGTTGAAGCCGGGCGATGGCACCGCCGCCAAGCGCCCCACCAGCAAAGAGCACTTTAAGGCCAAGCGCCTGGACCAGGACGTCACATCCCGCGAGATCCTGCGCCTGCGGGTACGCCGCGCGGTGGCCGCCGTCTCCAGCGAAGCTGAGTTCTTCGCCTTCCTGGGGGCAACCGGCGTGAACGTACGCCCGAAGACCGAGCCGTCCGGCGACGTGATCGGCTACAGCGTCGCTCTGCCCGGCGACGTCAATAAGCAGGACGAACCCATCTGGTACGCGGGCTCCACCCTCGCCAGCGACCTCTCCCTGCCCAAGATCCGCCAGCGCCTCACGCACACCAGCTCCGCGCCCGCCCCCATCCCGCCGGACAATCCGTGGCACCAGGCCACCGCCGCCACCGAACGCATCCCCCACCACCTCACCCGTGGTGACGATCCTGCCGCCCAGGGCCAGCTCGTCGCACTCGGTGCCGCCTTGGACCTGCTGCCGCTCACCGCACCGGCCGGGGTAAGGAGCGAACTGGAACGGGCCGCCGCGGCGTTCGAGCGCGCCACCCGCTCCCGCATCACCGCCGACGACGCCAGCGCCCGCGTTCTGCGCAGCAGCGTCCAGGCGATCTGGCGCAACCCCGCATCCGTGGGCGACGGGTCCGGCCTGGCGATGCTGATCGACACCGCGGTCGCCTTCGCCCGGCACTGGCACCGCACCCGCCAGCACGCCCAGCAGGAGGCGGCAGCCGAACAGGCCCTCCGCCACCTGCAGACCGCGTACGCGCAGATCGCCCCACCGGTGCTGGACAACCTCGCCCGCCACGCACCCAGCCTGCAGACCAAGCATCGCCTTGCCCGGTACGTCCATAAGGCGGTGCCCGCCTACGCCGAGCGCATCCTTGACGACGCTGCCTGGGATGCCTTGGCCGCAGTACTGGCCGAGGCCGAGAAGGCAGGGCATAACGCGGCCACCATCCTCGACCAGGCCGTCAGCCAACGCACCCTGGACGACGCCCGCAACCCCGCCCGCGCCCTGACCTGGCGCATCCAACGCCTCGGCCAACGCCACGCCCCCGGCCCTCGCGCCCAGGCCACCATGCAGCACCCCGTCTCCGGCACCAGCACACCCGGCGCCAAGCCGGCGAACAGTGCTGCTCGCCGGCGCTGACCGCACAAGCGGGCGGAACATAGCCGTTTCTCCTCCGCTGCGGCCTACTAGCGCGCCACCCCGCTCATGAGCGGGGGTGGCCCGGGTTGAGGAACCATTTGCGGGCCGACGCAAGCCACCAGACACCGCAGAAGGCGACGACCACCCCGACCGCGATCGGCGCGTAATTGAAGGTGTCTGCGGTGACCGGGGAGCTCTGCGGCAGCATGAACAGCACCGTGATCACCACGACCCACGCGACGGCGATCGTGCCGACCGTGGTGGACCAGGAGCCGAGGTGCCAGGGGCCGCGCTCGAACCGGCTCCCCAGGCGCAGCCGCAGGAACGTGGGGATCACGTACGCGATGTAGAGGCCGATGGTCGCGATAGAGGTGACGGCCGCGTACGCGGTGCTGTTCCACAGGTAGGGCAGGCCGAGGACAAAGGCACCGCCGGTGGCGAGCCAGACGGCGTTGGTGGGGGTGCGTGTGCCGGGGTGGAGCTTGTGCCACGTCCGGGAGAAGGGCAGCGCGCCGTCGCGGGAGAAGGCGTAGATCATGCGGGAGTTGGCGGTCACGGAGGCTATCCCGCAGAAGAACTGGGCGACGATGATGACGAGCAGCAGCCACTTGCCGGCCGCCGCGCCGAGGGCGTCCATGAGGATCTGGGCCGGGGGCACGCCGGTGCTCGATTCGAGGGCGCCGGTGTAGGAGTCGATGGCGTAGGTGAAGCCGAAGAGGAGGACAAATCCGGCCGCGAGGGAGACGAGGATCGAGCGGACGATTCCCTTGGGGCCGGCGGTGGCCGCGTCGATCGTTTCCTCGGTCATGTGGGCCGAGGCGTCGTAGCCGGTGAAGGTGTACTGCGCCATCAGCAGCCCGATGAGCATCACGTAGGCGCTGGAGGTGAAGCCGGTGTTGTTGACGAACTCGCCGAAGACGAAGTGGGCCGACTGGTGGTGGTCGGGGATGAGGACCAGGGCGCCGCAGATGACGACGACGCCGAGGATGTGCCACCAGATGGACACCTCGTTGAGGGCAGCGACGATGCGCACGCCGAAGGTGTTGAGGACACCGTGCAGGGCCAGGATGATCCCGAACAGCGTGATGGTGTGCCCCGGCGTGGCGGCGTATCCGAACTGAAGATCAAGCAGGGCATTGAGGAAGTTGGCGGCGCCGAAGTCGATGCCCGCGGTGACGGCTATCTGGCCGAGGGTGTTGAACCACCCGGTGAACCACGCCCAGGCCGCCGCCGAGCGTCTCGGAGCCATGCGGTGCGCCCAGAAGTACAGGCCGGCGCTGGTGGGATAGGAGGAGCAGACCTCGGCCATCGACAGCCCGACGAAGAGGGTCATGAGGCCGACGAACAACCAGCCCCACATGATCACCGCCGGGCCGCCGGTGTTCATGCCGTAGCCGTACATGGTCATGCAGCCGGACAGGATCGAGATGATCGTGAAGCTGACGCCGAAGTTCGCGCGGCCGGACATCGAGCGGGACAGCGTCTGCTGGTAGCCGAGCTGCTTGAGGCGTTCCTCGTCGGAGACGCGGGAGACATCGAGAGGCACTGGGGTTCCGTCCTTCGTACGTGAAAGGGGGATGGTTCGGATACTCAGCGGTGTCGGCGTCGCGGAGGGCTGTAGGCCCAGCCTCGGTGCCGCAGGAACAGCTCGCGGGGCTGGCCGCAGTACGACCACGGCACTTGCGTGGCGTACGGGCCGATCGCGTCGAAGACCTCTAGGGCCTCGTGGTGGCGGTTCGCGAACGAGAGGGCGTGGGCGAGGTAGTTGGCGTCGTCGGCAAAGCAGGCGTGAGGCTGCGGTGCTCGGTAGCGCCACCAGCGCTCCAACACCGGATCGATCTGCGGGCAGTCGACCCAGGGGTGGATCGTCAGGCCGTATGACGTCTGGTCCTGCTCCTGGCGGGACCGGTGTGCTTCCGCCAGGGCGACCAGGGGCAAGGCCGCTATGGGCAAGCCTTGGGGAGCGATGGATGCCTGCTCCTCGGCCCACCAGGCCGCCTCACCTGGCTTGCCGTGATGGCGGGGAAGCAGGTACGTGATGACCTCGTGATGCGCCTCGCGATTCCACGGGTCACGCTGCTTGATCTCCTCCCACACGTGGCAGAGCGTGTCCCGATCGGGAGCGTGGGTGCGAAGTAGCGCGAGCATGACGACCAGCGGCGCCACGTCCTGGGGCCACGCGTCCAGAGCGGTGTGACAGGTGGACCAGGCTTCCTCCATCAGAGGTCGTCCGGCACTGCGTCCGGTGATCATCGCGCGTAGGGCCTGCACGTTCGCGAGGAGAGCGAGGGCGTGCGGAGAGCGAGGCTCGGCCTTGGCCCAGGTGTCGGCGAACCTGAGCCGCGCCCCCGCTTCGGCAAGGATCTGGAGGCGGAAGATCCTCCGGTCCCAGTCCGGTCCCGTCGCGGCAAGCAGATCCCGGGCGCTCTCCCACCTGCCCATCGCCGCGTCCTCCACCACTGGCCGTAGCGCCGCGTCATCGCGAGCCGGATGCTGGTCAAGCAGGGGGCTGCGGTCGTGGCCACGTCGCGCTATCAACGCCCCTGTCCCGGGCCTGCTGTGTTCGCTGAGATGGGCATGGAGTTGGTCGTGCCGGTGCTACGGTCGCCCGCATGACGCTCTCGGCACCTTCGGCGCGCGCCGTTGACTTGCGAGTTGAATCGGTGGACATCGTTCTCGATCACGTAGAGCGATCCCTTCAAGTCGAGCTGGACCGGGCGACGGTGGTACGTAAACGCCGCTCGGTCGGAGCGCGTACGGACCGGCGGACATGGATCCGTGTCGAGAGGCGCGGGCTCGACAAGATCGGTGTGCAGGGCTGGAACGGCACTGAGTGCGCCGCACGTCTGGAAGGCATTGCCCAGCCCATCTGGCGGGGGTGCGTGGTCTGGCGGGACGCGGACGAACCCGTGATGTGGCGGGCCGACGAGACCGATCTCCTGCCGAGTCCACCCATCGGCAACGCGATCCTCAGCGAGGACCCGAGACTGCAGGACTCGTGGTGGCAGGCGTTCAACGCCTCGCTGGACGCGCTCGCGGCCCAGGAAACGCGGCGCATCGCCACCCCGGACACCATCACCATCACGCGGGCTCTCGTAACTGAAGCCGTCCGCAGCGTCGCCCCCACCCACGACCTCGACACGACCGTCGAGCGCTGGGTGCCCGCCCACGCGGACCTGAACTGGGCCAACATGACCGCGCCGACGTTCTCTCTCTTCGACTGGGAGGACTGGGGCAACGCGCCGCGCGGCTTGGATGCCGCCTCGCTGTGGGGCAGCTCGCTCGCCGTCCCTGCTCTGGCCGATCGCGTGTGGCACGAGCGACGCCACGACTTCGAGAGCCGGGACGGCAAGCTGATGACGCTCTTCGCGTGTTCGAAGATCCTTGGGCCCGACGCGCACCCACAGGCCCCCCGGCTGGCGCCCGCGCGCCAGATGGTGGAGCGAGTCGTCGCGGAGCTTCAAGCAGGCTGATCACGTGACCGGGACCGGATGAGGTCCCGGTACTCGCGAACGGCCCGCTCGTCCACCTTGCTGGTCAGGGCGGCCATCAGTTCGCCCAGGTGGGCGGGCTCATCCGTGCCCACGGCGATGGTGCTGACCTTCGGAAGGTCGTACGCCGTTCGGAAGGCCGCCTGCACACGGGTTACGCGGTCGCCGCTCCGGAGAAAGACACTGGGGTTGATCCGGTCCCACACCGGAGCGCAGGTGCTGCCCCCGAAGGGGCTCATCAGCCAGTGGTAGACCTGTGGGGTGGGGTCGCCGATCCCGACACCCGTCGCCCGTGGCAACGCGACACTCTCCAACTGGTCTACTCAGCGACCAAGGGGGCAACTACGAGCGCCGCGCATCTGCTGGTCCAGCGGGGCGAGCTCGACCTGGACGCTCCAGTGGCCAAGTACTGGCCGGAGTTCGCCGCGAACGGCAAGGCGGACATCCAGGTGCGCTGGCTCCTGTCCCACCAGGCCGGCTTGGTCACGCTGGACCAACCGGTGCCGCTCACTGATGCGTTGGCCTGGCACCCGATGGCCGCTGCGTTGGCCGCTCAGCGCCCAGTGTGGGCTCCAGGAACCGCGCACGGATACCACGGGCGGACGTGGGGCTGGCTGGTCGGCGAGTTGATCCGCCGGGTGTCCGGCCGCTCACCGGGCCGCTTTTTCGCCGACGAGTTCGCCACCCCACTTGGGCTGGACTTCTTCATCGGGCTGCCGCCGAGCGAACGGTACCGGGTCAGCCGCATGGTGCACCGGAAGCCGGACGTCGACTTCACCAGCCTGCCACCGGAGTCGATCCCCGAAGACCTCCGTGAACAGGTCGCGGCGTGGCGCGACCCGAACTCCTTCAGCAACAGGGCGTACATGGTCACCGACCCGGCGGCGATCGACTTCGACTCCCCCGAGGTGCAGGCTGCGGAACTCCCGGCCTCCAACGGCATCGCCACCGCGCGAGGACTGGCGCGCATGTACGCGGCACTGATCGGCGAGGTGAACGGCGTGCGCCTGCTCACCCCACAGACGATCGCATCGGCCACCAAGGAGCAGTCGAGCGGAATGGACCAGGTACTGGTGGCGCCGAGCCGTTTCAGTTCCGGATACATGCTGCCCACCGAGGGCAACCCCATGACCGGGCCGCACTCCTTCGGCCACACCGGACGGGGCGGCTCCCTCGGATTCGCCGACCCGGAACACGGCATCGCCTTCGGCTACGTGATGAACCACATCATCAGCGGCTCTGACGATGCGCGTGCGGCACCGCTGGTCGAGGCAGTGCGCACGTCACTGATGTGATGAGCCCTACCCTGCGGCTCGTCCCTCGAAGTGATCCACGCTCGAGGATCGGCAGGTAGAAGGGCGTAGGGGCTCAGTGGCCGAGGCGGCGCAGGCCCTCTTCGAGGGTTTGGTGATAGTGGTTTACCGGGCCAGAGTCGCGGTTGTGCCAGGCCGCGTCCGGTACCTGTCCGGTCAACCATGGGGTGCGGCAAGGCTGCTTGCAAGCGGAGGCACCCACAATCGAACGGTGCGGTCGACGCTCGCAGTGGCGAGAACGGAGCTATCTGGGGAGAAGGCAACTGCCGTCACTGCCCCGTGGTGGCCGACAAGAGGCTCGCCGACGAGCTGATGTGTGGCCGGATCCCAAAGGCGGACAGTGCGATCGTTGCTGGCGGTGGCGAGCAGGCCGCCGTCGGGAGCGAAAGCCAGGGCCGCGACAGCATCACCGTGGCCGGTCAGGGGCTTTCCGACTGGCTGGTGAGTGGTCACGTCCCACAACTGTGTTGAGTGGTCATCGCCAGCGGTGGCGATCAGGCTGCCGTCAGGGGAGAATGCCACCGAGCCGACAGGGCCACTATGGCCCTCCAAGAGTTCGCCTGTGGGTGTACGGCTCGTCGAGTCCCACAGCCGTACTGTCCCGGCGTCGGTGGCGGTCGCGATCAACCTGCTGTCCGGGGAGAACGCGACCCCAGTGACGAGCCCCTGTTGGCCGATCAATGGCGCACCGGCAGCTTGTTGGGTGGTCGGTACCCACAGCCTTACGTCGCCGTCGCCGGCGGCGACGGCGAGGAGGGTCCCGGTGGGAGAGAAGACCACCGACGTGATGGGGCCAGGGTGGTCGGCCAGGGGGCTGCCTGCCGAAGTTCGGGTCGCGGCATCCCATAGATGTACCGCGCCGCCACGGTCCGCAGTGGCGATCAGAGTGCCGTCGGGAGAGAACGTCACCGCGCTCACGGAGTCACGGTGATTGGTAAGGGGTCTGCCGACTGATTGTCGGTTGGCTGGGTCCCAGAACCGCACCGTATCGTCAGCGCTGGCAGTCGCGAGCTGGGTTCCGTCTGGAGAGAACACCACTGCGCAGACCGCGTCGCGGTGTCCGATCATCGGCGCCAGGGAGATTGCTTCGCCGTTCTTGAGCGCGGTGAGAACACTCCTACTAGCGAGGCCACGCGCAGTCAGGTGGTTGAGTCGAGTGCGCAGCTCAGCGTTCTGCGTGACCGGGTTCTCGCCGGGATCGTCATCGTGTCGCGCACCTTGTATCGGGACTGGTGCTGATAGGGCATTGGCCTCCCACAGTCGCACCGTGCGGTCGAAGCCACCGGTGGCGAGCAGGTTGCCGTCGGGGGAAAACGCTACTGCGGTTGCGTTGCTGGTGTGGCCGGTGAGGGGTGCCCCGACGGTCTGGTGAGTAGCCGGGTCCCACAAACGCACCATGCCATCGACGTCTGCGGTGGCGAGCAGGTTGCCGCCGGGGGAAAACGCCACGGCTGTGGCGGAGCCGGTGTGGCGGGTGAGGGGTGCCCCGACGGTCTGGTGAGTAGCCGGGTCCCACAGACGCACCATGCCATCGTCACTGGCCGTGGCGAGCAGATTGCCACCGGGCGAGAACACTGCCGATCTGACGGGTCCGGTATGACCGATAAGGGGCTTACCAACCGCTTGGTGGTTTGCCGGGTCCCATAGGCGCACCATGCCATCGAAGCCACCGGTTGCGAGCAGATTGCCGTCAGGGGAGAACGCGACCGCCGTGACGGGGCCGGTATGGCCCGTCAGCGGCTTGCCGATCGCCTCGTAGGTGTACCGGTCCCAAAGACGTACCGTGCGATCGAAGCTGGCGGTGGCCAGCAACGTGCCGTCCGGGGAGAAGGTGACCGCGGTGACGGCGTCCTGGTTTGTTGTTGGGAGTGCCCCGGCCGGTTCGTGGGTCGTCGCATCCCAGAGCCGCACCGATCCGATCTCGCTGGCGCTGGCCAGTAGAGCCCCGTCGGGGGAGAACGCGACGGATCTCACGGTCTTCTCGTGGCCGATCAATGGCTCGCCGAGCGCTTGGTGAGTGACAGGGTCCCAGACCGCCACCATCCCAGCGGCGCCAGCCGTGGCTATCAGGTTGCCGACGGGGGAGAACGCCACTGACCATACGAAACCAGGGTGGGGCAGAAACGGTGGCGCGGGGCGGTACCCCAAGTGCGGGCTGTTTCCCATCGACACAGGTGGGCCCGTGACCGGGATCCGGGTTCGGAGGACCGGCACAGTGGGGTCTGAGGGCAGCGAGGGGCCGACAACGGCAGGGACCGGCATCGATTCCGGTGCCGCGGGTGCGTGGCGGGCCTCGTCACGTAGGGTCGCGAGTCGGGTCCATTCAATACGCCATGACTCGACACGTGGATCGTCACGGCCCACCGGGGAGGGGCTGTCGCCCGCGAGACTGAGTAGCGTCCGGACGAGACCTACGACGAAGTCGAGGCTGGGCAGACGCTTCCCGTTGAGGGCCTCACTGATCGCGGACCCGGACAACGACTTCCCACGGGGTGCGGTACGGCTGATGTCGGCGAGAGCGGGTTGACCGCATTCGATCCGCAGCTTCCGGAGATTGGAGGCGAAGTCCGCGAGCTCGCGCTGAAACGCGGTACCGGAAGCGTCCTCATGCGCCACGTATGTCCCCTGCTCCCCCGATGGCCTGTGGGCCTCAGCGTAGGACGCGGTTTGCCGAACAGGACCGAATTCTGCCGAACCCCACCGTACATAGTCCGTGTTCGCCCGACGGGCCATGCGGTCCGACGATGGCCTGCGGCGATCGAGCTTATCCGGGTCCCTTCGTGCTGCATGGGGCTTGGCGGGTGGGGCTGGTGTGCTGAACGCATGGATGAGATCGAAGAGACCACCGCGCCGTCCGTTCCTCAGACTGTCCCCACGGCAGGGCCGACGCGCGAGGCGCCGCTCCACGAGCGGGTGCTCGACCTGGCCGCACTGCTGATCCTGATCACCTTGGCGGCGGGCGTTTTCATGCTCGCTGGCGCCGAGGCGTTCACCGCGGTCACCAGTGTCGGGCTGGGGCTGTTCGCGGCCTGGCGTGGCAGGCCGCCGCGACCGTGAAATCGCTGCGGGACCCTGGCAGTTACTGATAGTCGTTGAAACGGCTCCGTCGACGGGATCGCGCGAGGGGGGCGTCTGTCGCTCGCGCGATCCCATCGACGAGGATCCGCTCCGTGGACCGACACGGCGGGGCGTGACGCCGACTCCACTATCAGACGGCATGCGCCTCGGCTTTGGAGACTCATCGATCGAAATGCCTCCGCCGATGACCCCCCGGTCCCGGGACGTCCGCGCCTGTCCGAACCTGTGCGGTACCGGTCGGCGCTCGGCCGGTATGAGGTATAGCCCATCGGCCCTAGAGAACAGTGGTCGACCTCTCGTGAGGCGTAATCGGTCATCGCCGCCGAGGGCATTGGGTTCGCCACTCCAGCCACGTTCGGCAACCCACGGGAGTGAGGTGATTTTCCTCAACAGTGGTTACATGCGTCGCAATTTCCGCGGTATGCTTTTGCAATGTCTGAACTGCAAGAAGAGCCAAAGCGTGATCGCACCGGGGTTGAGCTGTTCGCGGGAGCGGGCGGCCTGGCCATGGCGGTCCACGGGGCGGGCTTCCGGCCATTGCTGTTCAACGAGTTCGCCCCGCGAGCGTGTCAGACCTTGGAGGCGAACGGGGCGAAGCCCCGAGGGGACACGGAGCGCATCCCCGATCCCGGGGAGCCGTGGCCGCTGGTGGCGGGGGACGTCCAGGGCCTGGATATGAGGTACCTGCGCGGACGTGTAGATGTGCTCGCCGGCGGCCCGCCGTGCCAGCCGTTCAGCCTTGGAGGGATCGCCAAGGGGGACGAGGACAAGCGCAACATGTTCCCGCAGATGTTCAAGGCGATGCGTCAGATCCGGCCCAAGGCCGTTATCTGCGAGAACGTCGTGGGACTGCTCAGGCCATCGTTCAAGCCCTACCTCGACTACATCTTGCGCGAGATGGCGATGCCCTTCGAGCTACGCGATCCCGAGATTCCTTGGCATGAGCACGATCAGAACCTCATCAAGGCCGGGCGCAGGACCGCCGACGACCCGTCGGAGCGCTACAAGGTGGTGATGACGCGAGTTAACGCCGCCGACTACGGGGTCCCCCAGATCAGGCACCGCATCATCATCGTCGCCTTCCGGGAGGACCTCGGTGTCGACATCGACCAGTTCAAGGAGGACGTGCTTCCCCGGTACTCCGAGCAGGCGCTATTCCGGTCCATGCTCGACGATTCCTACTGGAAACGCCATCCTGAAGTCCCCGATCACGTGCGCGCCCTGACTATGGCCAGGGTCAAGGCAGGGAACCGTAAGGACATCTCGCTCACTCCGGACGAATCGAAGCCCTGGCGCACCTTCCGGGACGCCATCGCCGGTATCGACGAGAACGAGGGCAAGCCCCTGCCGAAGATCGACTGGGACAGGCTTGACCGCCATGAGTATCGCGCCGGTGGGTTCACCGATCACATCGGCTGGCCCGGCGCTCGGATCTATAAGGGCCACACGCCCAATGAACTGGACCGTCCCGCCAAGACGGTGAAGGCCGGCGTGCACGGCGTCCCGGGCGGGGAGTCCGTGATGCTGACCGATGATCTGGAGACGCCCGGAGGCACTACCTACAGGCACAGGTACATGACCGTGCGCGAGACGGCCCGCGTCATGACCTTCCCCGACGACTGGAAGCTTGAAGGACCCCGTGGGGAGAAGATGCGGCAGCTCGGCAACGCGGTCCCGGTGAAGCTCGGCGCGGTATTCGCCGACGCGGTGGCCAAGGCCCTCGACACGGCGTCGGGTCAAGGACGTGAGTGATGTGGCGAAGCCGCCTCAGAGTCGTTGGAACGACAAGTTGCCTCCCGATCGTGCCTGGAAAGGGCGCCCGGGGAGGACTCGGAAGGTCCTTTCGGCCGAGCAGGACAAAGCGGCGGGCGGTCGACATCGGCGTGAGGTCGACCTGGGTGACGGCCGCGTGGCCCACGCCTCGGTCTCATTGAGGGTCCTGCCCAAGACGCGACGCATCCGCGCGTCACTGCGTTGGGGCGACGGGAGGAGGTCCCCGGAGCGCTACCTGGGTGAGGTCGAACACGACACCCGTGAGGCCAACCTTGCCGCGGGGTGGCGGCTGGCCTGGGCTAAGGGCCTCTTGAGAGAGGAGACCTTGCCAGAGGGCTCGACAGCCTCGACCCCGGCAGTCCGTGCCTCCATGAAAGGCAACCGCGGAAGGGACACGAAGCCCGAGAAGGTCCTCAGGTCCCTCCTCTTCAAGGAAGGGCTTCGTTACCGGGTCAATGCACCGCCGATCCAGGGCCTCCGGCGTAGCGCGGATGTGCTGTTCCCGAAGGCGCGAGTCGCAGTCTTCGTCGACGGCTGCTTCTGGCACGTCTGTCCGGAGCATCATCGACCAGCCACGAGGAACAAGGATTTCTGGACGGAGAAGTTCGCCGAGAACCAGCGGCGGGACGCCGAGACCAACCGGATCCTGGAGGAGGCGGGCTGGAAGGTCATCCGGGCTTGGGAGCACGAGGTACCGGAGGAGGTGGCGAGACGGGTCATCTCAGCGGTCCGCCGGGTGACCCGCTAGCTGGGCTTACAGCTCCTCGCGCTGCAGCAGGTCGTCAATGGCGTTCGGTCAACTTGCGCAGAACGACGCGGCCGTCACCATCGCTGTACGCAAGGTTGGCGCTCCCCGTGTCGAGACCTGCCCCGGCGACAATCCCCAAAGGGATCTACACCCGGCCGCTCGCATCGATGATGACTCGCGCGGGTCCCGGAACACGAGGCGAGCCTTGCACGGGGTGCATTGATGGGGCACGCGCCGTGGCGAGGTGTGGAGCGGGTTCCAGCAGGGGTTTCGAGATCTATGTCCCACAGGTACCGGTGCCGCCCATTAGGGTTGACGCCATGCTGGTGGATGGACCGGACCGGGGCCGGTGGGGGCGCCGAGACACTGGTGGGCGCGCCTTCGCGTCTGCCTGCTACGCATCTGTTCACGACGAAGACGGGGGCTGTCTGTGACCGAGAGCCAGTACATCAATGTCACGCCACATCCGCGCATCCTGGGTGTGCTGGGCGACATCGAGTTCTCTCACTGGCAGTGCCTGGCCGAGTTGGTCGACAACTCCTTCGACGAGTTCCAGGCGGCCGGCGGAACGGTGGACCGGCCGTCGGTCGCAGTCTCTCTCCCCCCGGCGAACTCACAGCGTGCGACAGCTGAGATCAAGGTGCAGGACAACGGCCGGGGCATGAGCCTCGAGGCAGTCACCAACGCCATTAGCGCGGGCTGGACGAGCAACGGTCGACATGGGTCCCTCGGCCTGTTCGGCATGGGCTTCAACATCAGTACGGCCCGGCTCGGTCGGCGTACCACGGTACGCACCAGTCGGGCAGGCGATCCGGACTGGATCGAGGTGACCCTGGACCTGTCTAGGATCGCTAACTCCTCCAAGTACCAGGCGCCATACCGGTTGGTGCCTAAGGCCAATCGCGACGAGCACGGCACCACGGTCACGATCAGCGAGCTCAAGCAGGAGCAGTACGCCACGCTCTGTCGCCCTCAAACGCAGACCGTGATCCGAGAGAAGCTCGGGGACGTCTACAGCTATCTGCTGGCGGAGAAGGGCTTTCTACTCACGCTCAACGGCAAGAAGGTCAGGCCGCGCCTGCCCTGTGTCTGGGACGAGAAGCGAACCGTCACCCGCCAGGGCGTGGAGATCCATGCTGTACAGAAGATCGACCGTACTCTGAGCCCCAAGAAGGCGTGCATGGCGTGCGGTTACTGGAGCACCGCCGACGCGGAGCACTGCGAGGAATGCGGACAGGACCGCCTGGAACTGCGGGAGCGCAGGATCTGGGGCTGGCTCGGCATCCAGCGCTACCTCCACCGCACCGACTACGGGCTGGACTTCCTCCGTAACGGGCGCAAGATCATGCTCAAGGACAAGCGTGTCTTCTTCTGGAAAGACGAGGACGACATCGCGGAGGCGGAGCTGGAGTACCCCATCGACTCCGGAGCCGTGCAGATGGGCCGGATCGTCGGTGAGATCCATTGCGACCACGTTACTCCGAACTATCAGAAGACCGCCTTCGAGTTCGAGACAGCCGAATGGCGTCAGGTCCTGCGCGAGGTCCGCGGGACAAGCCCTCTGCGCCCCAAGATCGCCAAGAACCTTGGGCTGCCGGAGAATCGCAGCCCTCTCGCCCTGCTCTACGCGGGCTTCCGTCGCCAGGACCCGGGGCTCAACTACCTGATCCCCGGCGATGGACGTAACCCTCTCCACGAGACGGCGGCGAAGTGGGCTGGGTTGATGCGGATGGGCGGCTACGAGTACCAAACCGACGAGGTGTGGTACCGAGCCGCCTACCAGCACGACAACCCGATAGCGGTCGACCCACAACCGGAGAACGACGACATCCTCCCCGGGTTCGGAGCTGGACTCCTCGACCCGAATGACGAGTTGGAAGACGGTGCGGCGCCGAGCGCGACAGGCCCGACCACCGCTGGTCAAGAACCGCCCAAGGACGAGATCGCGCCGACGGAGACGCTGGATCAGCGGCTCCAGCGATACCGAGACAACGCCGACCCCATCGTGGACCTGACAGGGCCGTACTACCTTGAAGAATTGGGCCGCGTGGATCTGACGGCCTGGGCCGTCCGCGGACAGAACCTCGTCACCAAGGACGAGCGGCCCGCACCTGTGATCGTCTCGATGGTCCGAGCCCCGCACCTCGATGTCTTCGTCGACACTGGCCACTCGCTCTTCCGCGAGCATGGGGCGGACATGCGTGACCTTGCACTCGTCGAGGTCGCGGAGTTCATGCGGGTGCGGGCGAACATCGTGTCGATGCCCTTGAGCGAGATCGTGGCACAGCTCAAGAGCCACACCTCCAGTCCTCGACTGACGCCGGCGGCGACGGCGGAGGAGTCGGAGAGGCTTCTGGAACAGGTGCGCTTGGCGATGGTGGCGCCTGTTTCGGCTAACCCCGCGGTGCACTGGCTGCTGCTCACGAAGGATGAACGAGCTGACGCCGAGCGCCGGTTCGCGGTTGAGGCCGGCGGAGTGTCACCTTGGAACGACGCGATCTCCAGCGGTGAGTTCATTCGCTATGTCCCGGCCAGCGCGGTCATCCGTATCATCCAGGATTCTCCGGAGAGTTTCCTCGACGGGTGCGTCTTCAAGCGCGGGTACATCGCTCTGAGCGATCCCGGCGCCCGAGCGCTCGTCGTGGAACGACTGATCAACCCTTTGGGGGACCTCGCGCTCCTGGAGCAGCACCGCCCACGCCTAGACGTGGAGGAACTGGCCCGGATCAGGATCAGCTGCAGACTCATCGCGCGCGACCTCGCCGACAACACATAGGGAGAGCGACGGAATGCGATTCCTTGACGCCGCCTCCCTGTTGGACTCCGGCCCACTGCAGTTCCCGCGCCGCATTGAACGACTCCTGTGGCACCTGGGCTTCTCCGACGTGTCCAACATCGACGGCTCCGGTGACGAGGGAGGCGACATCCTCGCCCTCCATAAGGGCGAAACCTGGGTGATCCAGTGCAAGTGGAAGCGACACGGAGCCGTAGGGGCCGACGCGGTGGACGAGGTCGCTCGCGCTCGGGATCACTATCGCGCCCACAAAGCCGTCGTCGTCACCAACACCCGCTTCAGCCCTGAGGCTCGGAAGCGGGTAGCGAACCTGGCACGCCTAGGTCCGGCGATCCTCCTGTGGGGCGGAACGGACCTGACAACCAGCTTCGACCGGGTACCGCCCCGCTTCGGGCGAGTGACGCCACGGCCGTACCAGACCGAGGCACTCCAGGCACTGGCCGCCGACCTCGATGCCTCGGGTCGCGCACTCCTAGTGCTAGCCACCGGCCTGGGTAAAACGGTCGTCGGAGGCGAGGCGATCGCGGCGCACCTCAGACGAGCTCCCCAGGACCAGGTCCTGGTCGTCGCGCACGCGAAAGACCTCGTCCAGCAACTAGAACGGGCGCTCTGGCGACACCTACCCAAAGATGTCCCGACGCGGCTCCTCACGGGTGACACCCGCCCCGACGATCTGTCCGGCCTCACCTGCGCGACGGTCGGCTCGGCGCTGTCGGCCGCGCGATTCGGCTACCGCCCGGCCCTCGTCATGATCGACGAAGCCCACCACGTGGGCGAAGAAGGCCAGTACGTCGAACTGCTGGAACTCCTAAGCTCGGCAAGGCACCTGGGAGTTACGGCGACCCCATGGCGCGGTGACAGGCACGACATCACTCATCAGCTCGGCGCCCCCAGCTTCAGCCTGGGGATCGAGGAGGGCATGCGGCGCGGCTACCTCGCTCAGGTCGACTACCGCCTGTTCGTCGACGACATCGACTGGGACATCGTCCGCGAGGCCAGCAACCACTCGTACGGACTCGCCGAGCTCAACGCCAAGCTCTTCCTGCCGCAGCGGGATGAAGCTATCCGCGACGAACTGGCCTCCGCATGGACTGCCACGCGTAATCCGCGGGCCATCGTTTTCTGCCGCACTATCGAACACGCCGAGCGGCTCGCTGACATGCTGCGGCGCACCCCCCCTTGGTCAGGTGCCCTCGCCATCCACGCGGGACTCGCCAAAAGGGAGCGGCAGAACCGTCTACTCGCCTTCCGGGCCGGCGACGTGCCCATCCTGACGGCGATCGACATCCTCAACGAGGGGGTCGATGTACCGGACGTGAATATCCTCTGCTTCGCGCGAGTCACTCACTCTCGCCGCATCTTCGTTCAGCAGCTTGGGCGAGGACTCCGACTGAGCGAGGGAAAAGAGCGAGTCACGGTGCTGGACTTCGTCAGCGACCTCCGCCGCATCGCTGCCGCGCTCAAGCTCAAACGCGCACTGGACGGGGACGGCGAGATTGAGACCTTGGCGAAGGTCACCCCGTCGAACGTCGACTTCAGCGACCAGAAGGTGGCGACCCTCATGGACGAGTGGATCAAGGACGCGGCCAGTCTTGAGACCGCGTATGACGAGCACCGACTCCAGTTCCCCGCCACCCGCGCCCCTCAGGAGTAAGCACCGTGCCCTTGCAGCCGCTGCCCGCACCCATTCGCGAGCGCCTTCTCATCGAGATCTACCAGCAGGCCAATGACATGGACTGGGAGTTCTTGAGCAACACCGAGAAGACGCACCAGTACCGGCGATGGATCGAGGACCCCAAGGTCGGCGGAGTCCTGCTCGCCTACGGGCCGGAGAAGGACGCCAGGGTCTGGATTAAGGACGTCCCCATGAAGGAGTACGCCCGAGCGCAGGAGGGGATCGGGAACTATGTCCGCTACGCGGTAAACCGGTTCCAGGGTCCGGAGGAAATCGTTCGAGCGGCATGCGGCAGCGGCTGGGTGATGAAGCCCGATTCGGTTGGGGAGAAGCCGAACCACTGCTATGCCGTCACCGAAGATGCCACTCGATACATCTGCTGGGGTCGCGCCGGGAACTTTCGTGACCTCGTCTGGGCCGCGTTGAACGAGGCCATCGACTCGACGGAGCGGCCCGCGATCGTCATCACGACCCGCAACGGCGAGACTGTCTCCACGGCCGATCGAACGCGTCAGGAACAGCTCGCGCTGCGTTGCGGAGCGGACCTGCGGTACCTGCATCGCGAGATGATCCCTAACCCGGACTACCTTGCGGTGACGGACGGTGGCCACAGCCAACTGCAGCCTACGCTCACGGACTAGCCACTGGTCCGATCGATCAGATCAGCCGCATTATGTGAGCGGTGCGCGGGTGGACTATGTGGCACAGGTAGCCGAGTTAGATGAGCTGGCTGACGAGCCGCCGGGTCTGGCGGGCCGGGCGGCTGCGGTGGAGGAAGTAGTCGCTGCCGAGGTCGGCGTACCCGATGTCGTTCGTGAACATGTGGCAGACGCTGACGAGGATGGAGTGTTCCAGGGCGACCAGTGCGCGTTCCTTGCCCCGGCGGGCAGTGACGCATCGGTAACGAGCGGCGAAATAGGCGTACTTGGTGCGGGCGGCGGACACGGCGGCCTGGCCGAGTGCGCCCTTGAGCCTGGGATCACCGTGCCGAGTCTTTCCGGGGGCTATTTGCCAACAGACTCGCGGTTGCCGGGGCAGACCCCGCCCACGAGGCCAGGTCCCCGGCCGGTGGGGAAGCGGGTGATGTCCGCGCCGATCTCGGCGAAGATCACCTCGGCGGCACGGGTGCTGACGCCGTGGATCGTCACCAGGAGTTCGACCCTGCGGTGAAACGGCGCCATCTGCTGGTCGATGTGATCGCTGAGACGGTTCTCCGTCGCGGTGCAGGCGTCGATCCGGTCCAGCATGGTCCGCGCAAGGAACGCTTGGTGTTCGCCGAGGCTGCCGGTCAGCGCCTCGACGAGGGTGTCCGGCTTGCGCCGCATGACGCCCTTGGCCACCTCCGCCAAAACCTAACTCGCACCGCGCCTGCGTGTCGGAATACCGGGCCACGGCTCACCGAGGATCGGCACCGGTCGGGCCTCTTGCGGTGCCTTCTTCGGCTACCAGCCGGAGACTGCCGGGGTGAACAGCCAGGTGCCGAACCCGTTCCTGCGCCAGTGGGCCGCGTGCTCAGTGGTTGTGCCGCCCCGCATGAAACCGAGGTCGGCGATCGTCTGCTCGACGCGGACGTCACCGAGAGCGGGAACAGGGTTCCAGGGACGGAATACTCCTCTACATCGGCCGAGCCCATTGCCGAATGACGGCTCTGCTCCGCACCTCAGACGGTTGGGTTAGTTCTTCGCGGCGTACGCCCAGACGTCTGCTGGGAGCGGGTAATTCAGCCTCCACAACACGCGCATCGGCTTGCTTCCTTCGTGCTCGACATAGTCGGCCGGCCCTATCAACATCCAGGGCTCCGCACCCCTGTAAGCGGATCGCTTTTGCCGACGGACAAACAGCAGGACGTGTGAGTGGGACGACTGATAGCGGAGGCCCACCGGTGAGTCCTCCGCAGTCGCGCTCTGGGAGTCCCAGCGGAACAAGGACTTACTGAGGGCGCCATCGCCACCTTGTGTTCCGTCGAGTCGATCACCGAGAAAGGGCAGATTCGCCTCCGTGTAGTCCCGGCTCGTGGTGACCAGCAGCGCATCCGTATTGAGGTGCTTGCACCATGCCACCCCTTGAGCGAACTGACCAGGCAGCATGCCGCCCAGGTCACACAAGCCGAGCGCCGCGAGGATCTCCGCCCGGTTGTACGCGGCGTGAATGTGAAGCGGCAACAGCTCCTGCTCTCCAAGACGCAGCTGAGGGCCTAGCGGACGACGTGGCTGAGTCAGCGAGAGTACGACCCGCAGTTCTTGACGCACAGCCCGATGAGAACGCAGCAGTTCGATTCCTGCTTGCCAGGTAGTGAACTCCGGCTGCGGCCAGAGGTTGAACAGCAGCATGCGGGCGTACACCTGGTTACGGCTGTCAAGTTGGTCATACGGTGGGACGTCGTCGTCCAGCAGCTGTTGGTATGCAGCTACACGGTCTGGATCGTCAGCGTGGAGGATGGATGCAATACGGCGGGTGAATTGCCGTTCCTCTTCCGACATCTCCCCCTCCAGTAGTCCGGCGCGGCGTAGGAGGAGATTCCACGAGGATCCTGTGCGGTAGACGTCGCCGAGCATCCGGCCACTGGCCTGAAGATAGTCAGCAAGATCCGGCTGGCCATGGGCAGCCACATCCGCAACGAGCTGTGTCGTGGTTGGAGCCTCAGTCACCGAATTGATCTCCTGGAAGGTGGAGTCGCCGATCTCCGCTCCCAGGAACTTCTCGATTCCCTCGAAGAATCCCTGTGGAGTTTCGACTCGAAGGTCTGCGCCGCTCCGCAGATGCAGCTCTTCAGCGAGCATCGGCCAGGGGCGGGGCCCGCGTCCTGGTTCCGCTGGTTCGTACCAGTCTTCCTTCACATCCGCTGAGACGAACAGCACACGGGAAACGGAGTCTTGAGTCGCCGCGTGCTCTATCAGCTCCTCCCACATCAGGTAGTCCCCCGCTGAGCTCAGGGGCGTTCCCTTGTCCGTGTCGCTGAATCCCGGCGGTATCCGGTTCGGGTAGCGGTACGACTCGGCTTCCTCGACGCGACGTCGAATCATCTCCGGGAGGGGTTGCGGTGCGATGCGTACTCCGAACAG
The DNA here is from genome assembly GCF_006088715.1 of Streptomyces sp. YIM 121038. NCBI lineage: Bacteria > Bacillati > Actinomycetota > Actinomycetes > Kitasatosporales > Streptomycetaceae > Streptomyces > Streptomyces sp. YIM 121038. The sequence continues at coordinate 5,325,529 of NZ_CP030771.1, read as the reverse complement.
TTCCGCCACGCGTTGCAGCACGACATCGCCGTGGCCAAGCATGGCTGGCTTCAGGTCGTGTTCCTTGAGCTCGCGTACATGGTTGAGGAGCTGATCCCGCCATGGCGTGAGCAGCTTCTTAATCGCCTCGTCGCTGATCGCCTCGTCGAGAGCGTAAGCGGACGTGTTGTTCCGGCCGTAACGCATCAACAAGTCCTGGATCAGGCGCCGGGCAGCGACGATCGCCTGCTGTGCTTCACCCAGCTTCTGATTGACCGTGTTCGGCGCTGCTTTCAGCGTCCGGGCGCGACTGTCGAGTACCCGATGCCGACCCCGAACGAACTTCAGGCCCACCTGATATGGCAACCACAACCGTGACTTCACTCGCTGCAACGTCCGCAGAACCTCGTCCCGAGCCGCCGGGGTGTATTCGTACAGACTTAGCAGCACATTCGTTTCGAGGACAATGAGGCCGCGGGCGAAGAACTCCTCCCGACGACTGTCAGAATCGGGCTCTAGCCAAGCCCGATACTGACGCAGCATGGGCAGATCATCCTGGGCTTCCACTGTCGTGCTCCCCTCCCGACACAGGAGTCGCCTCACGGGTGATCATAGAGAGGCGGGACACACCTGCCCAAGAGCTTGTCAGCGGCCTCCCCATCCGAAGCCCTGTGCTTCGGGTCCGTACGGACTCCAGCCCTTCAAGTACGGCTTCAGGTCATCTGGCTCCGGCTCTTTCGGCGCCGGCATGACAGGCAATCGACTCAACGGATCGACCACCTGCGCATGTTGGCGTGCCCAGGCCAGCCACTCTCGTGCCGAGGCGACTTCGGTGTCGTCGTCCGTTGCTTCCGCGAGCCGGCGTTCCAGGGCATCACAGTACGTGCGCAACGCTGTGGCCGACTGCCAGCTCCTGGCCTGCTCTTTCAGCATCTCCGCGAGCTGATCTTGTTGGGCCTGTTCCTTCGCCTCCGCCATGGCGGCTTTCCACCGGACCTCACGCTCCGTCTTGGCTCGCTCCTCGTCCACCTTGCGTTGGGCATCCTCGACAGCCCGGGTCTCGATCTCCTGAAGCACCGCGCCCAGGATGTCCTCCAGTACCCAGCGCTTGCGATCAGCCCAGCGTCGTTGTCGGTCCGACCTGCTGTAGCCCAGCTCGATCACGAGTCTCCCGGAGCGCTCCGGATCGGTGGACTGTGGGAACTCCTGCTGAATGGTGACGGTGTACGTGTAAGTGTCGACGAGCACGTCCAGTTCGCCATCGCGCCGCGAGTAACCCGACGGGAAGTGCCTTCCGTCATAGGAGTACGGGCGGCTGCGGTGGCGGTCGGCGACCGGATGATCCTTGACCTTGTGTCCCCGGCGTACGGCTTCGACCGCTAGTCCCTGGAGCAGCAACAGAGCTCGTCGGCGAAGAGAGGATGGCATCGCCATCCTCCCCTCGTCATCCCTCAACGCTGCGACAACCGAATGCGGAGAGCGAAGCTGTGTGGGGACCTGAACAGGCGACGCGTTCTCCGGTGACTCCCTTCGCGAATTGGGATGCTGTCCCGTAACCAAAGAAATCTGCAGGTCACGGTTCCACATGCGCATCTTCTCGATGCGCTTGCCCGATGGGGTTAGGCCGTGCCGCTTCGCGTAGTCGACAACGCGCCGCCACTCCGTCACCTCGTCCTCGTCGGGTTCGGAAATCGTGACGCGCTCTTCGGCCACAAGACGTGCGACGAGCTGCTTCGCCTTCTCACGCCGTACACGGGCGATGGGCCTCTCGCTGTACGGCATGGGACTGCGCCGACCCCCTGCAGCTCGAGACCTGGCACCCTCTGACCGAGCAGTCTTCGGATTTCCAGGACCCGATGTACTTCCGGCGTCGCCATCGGCATGCTCAGGGGCATCCGGGTGGTGGCCGTGCTCAAGGTAGAAGCGTCCGGCCTCCGTGACTTGCGCCTGGGCGCCCCTGCTCACCCGCTTGACCGTTACCAAGCCGCGGTCGCGCAACGCATACAGCGAACGCCACTCAGTGGCGCCGTGTGTATCGAGCTCCTCATCACCTGCAAGTCAGCTGAGGAGTGCCTTCTGCCGCTCATTCAAAGGGGACCAGCTATGCATAGATCCAGACCACAACTCGCTCCGGTGTTTCGCAATGACTCGAAAGAGTGACAGCGCCACGCGGGGCGACGCCCGAGTCGTACGACGTGCAGGACCTTGCCGGTCATGTGGCCGGAGAAGGCAGACGCGACAAGCTGGGTGCCTAGGACGAGGAGCGCGCGAGGAGGCTCTGTCAGTGCCTGCGCATAGCGTGAGTCCTGTCCGTCCTGAGAGCAGGGAGTAAGGATGTTCGATCGCGACGTGAGCTATCCGTGCGCTATCGCCAGCTACGACACCGAAGGCGTGGGCGCAGCCATCGACTGGTGCTGTGGGCACCTGGAGGACGGCGACACGCTCACCGTATGGACCAGCCTCAAGTCCAACCTGGAAAACAGCTCGGAGCTGGAGCAGCTCGTGACCCAACACTCCAACGTCGAGCACGTCACCGGCAGGGGCGGCGGATTCATCCGCGGAAACGGTCCGGTCCTCATGGCCTGGCCGGACATGGCAGACATCGGGAAACTCGTGCAGTACGGCGGCCACCGCGTCCGGGCGCTTTGCGTCATCACGTGGAATGAGGACGAGATCAGGCCGTGGGTGACAGCCATGGGGCCAGCGATCTTGGGCGACGGCTCAGTATGGGAAGAGTTGACGCCCGAACTCGACCCCATCACCGTCGAAGCCCTCAAGGGCCTGACGCTGACCGTCAACCACAACAACACGATCGCGGCCGGTTACGAGAAGGACATGGTCGTGAGCGCTCTCCTTGCGTTGCACAACGCCAGCATCCCGATGGACGGTGAAGCCGTGCAGGGGTGGGCTCTCGCGCATGGATGGTCAGGCAAGAATCCCGGACATCTCGCCAAGTATGTAGAGGACATCAACGCAGGGAAGCGTCCGCGATGCCGCCGCGTGCTCGGCGCGGACTACATCGACACGCTTCGACGCCGAGCCGCGGACAACGCCTAGAACCGCCGACTGGCCACTGCCCGAGTGGCAGGACTCCTTGGGAGCCATCTGGGAGCCGACCCGCTCCCCAAGCCCCTTCGAGTCCGCCCGAGACCACCGCTGCCCAACGCTCTGACCAGGCAAAACATCGCCTGTGCAGGCAAGATCAGCACCCGAACCTCATTCGGGACGAAGAGGTCGTGGGTTCAAATCCCGCCACCCCGACAGCCAAGTATCAGGTCCGGTCTCCTTCGGGAGGCCGGGCCTGATCTGTTTTGCGTGGTTGTGCGTCCGCTGAGGTGTGTCTGTTGAGGTGTGCCCGTTGAGGCGCGTCCGCCGGTGGGCCTTCGAGGGCCCGGGCGTCACGGCCGCTGTGGGCGGCGGTGGTTCGGGCGGGGGCGGCAGGGGCCCCAGCCGGAGTCGCTGAGGGCTGGGCGGGGATCGGTGCCCGTGGGGGCCGGAGCCGTGGGGTGGCGGAAGCGTGTGCGTGGGTGGGAAGGCCCCGGGGGCGGGGGGTCGCTTCGGCGCCGGAGGGCGTATCGGCACGGAAGGGCGTATCGGCGGCGGGGGGCGTATCGGCGGCGGGGGTCGTTTCGGTACCGGTCCCTCCCCTCGTGGGGACCGGTACCAAACGACATGGGCGACGTGGCCCCGCGCCGTGGTGGCGCGGACCGGAGAGAGCCGAGGCCCGCGGGCGACGTCGGAGCGGTCCCGGCGTGACCGGGCGCACACGTCGTCCGACGGGGCATGGCGAGACCCTCGCCACCGCTCCGTAACTCCAGCAAAAACCAGCCAGGAAGTTGCAGCGCCATCAGTTGCCTCTCCAGGCGCAGGGCCGGTGGCCTGCCCTGACGCCGCGTGGTTGCTTCGCCCCTGCCGAGATCCTGCCAACTGAGGCGGTCGCTGAGGAGGATCCGGTTCCGTCCGGTCCGCTCAGCCGCAGGTCAGCCGTATAGAGTGAGTTTTCCGGTCCGGAAGTCCAGGTGCGGCGGAAGTAAAGGGGTGGAGGCCTTGAGCTCCGACTCAGGGGCACGCACAGCCTTCGCGGAACGTCTCGCGCTGCTGTACCAGGAGGCCGGAAACCCGCCCCTGAAACGCGTTGCCGAGGCGGTTGCCCGACTGCAACGGGTCGATGAGCGAGGCCGCCCCGTGCGCGTGTCCGCGCAGCGGATCAGCGACTGGCGGCGGGCCAAGAACGTGCCCGCCCAGTTCACCGCCCTCGCCGCGGTCCTGCACGTCCTCGTCCCCGAGGCCCGCCGCGTCCGCACGACGCCGGTCTCTCCGGGCCTGTACGACCTCGCGCAGTGGCAGCGCCTGTGGGAGCGCGCGGTGGCCGACCCGGTCGGCGACGCCGCCACGGCCGCGGGCGAGGAGGAGCGCCCCCTCGCCGAAGCCCCGGTCCCCAGCGTGTGCCCGTACCGGGGGCTCGCTTCGTACCGTCAGCAGGACGCGCAGTGGTTCTTCGGCCGGGAGCGGAGCACGGACGCGCTGCTCGCCCAGCTCCGCGCGGCGGAGGAAACCGGCGGCCTGGTGATGCTCGTGGGCGCCTCCGGCGCGGGGAAGTCGTCGCTCCTGAACGCCGGGCTCGTGCCCACCCTGCGCGGCGGCGCGCTCGGCGACGGCGACGGCCGGGCGGCCCAGGTGCTGCACCTCGTGCCGGGCCCCGACCCCCTCGCCGAGCTGACCGCGCTCATACCCGAGCTGGCGCCCGCGGTCGCCGACGCGGAGGCGCAGGCCGCGGAGGCGGGTGAGGAGAGTCCGGGCGCGCCCGGTACGCCCGAGTTCGCGGACGCGGTCAGGGAGTGCGTCACGACGTGGGCGCGGCGCGGGACGGCCTCCGCCGCCCGGCCGGTCGTCATCGTCGACCAGTTCGAGGAGGCGTTCACCCTCTGCGCCGACGAGACGGCCCGGCGCACCTTCGTCCAGGTGCTGCACGCCGCGTGCTCGCCCGGCGAGACGGGGGCGACGGGGGCGACGGGGGCAGCGGGGGCAGCGGGAGCTGCCGGGGCGGATGAGGCCGAGCCCGCGCCCGCGCTCGTCGTCCTCGGTGTCCGCGCCGACTTCTACGAGGAGTGCCTCGCCCACCCCGAGCTGGCCGACGCCCTCCAGCACCGGCACATGGTGCTCGGGCCGCTGACCACCGCCGAGCTGCGCAACGCGGTGACCGGCCCGGCCAAGGCCGTGGGCCTCGAACTCGAACCGGGGCTCGCCGAGCTCATCGTCCGCGAAGTGAGTACGGACGGGCCGCGCGGGGCCCATGACACGGGCGTGCTTCCGCTGCTCTCCCACGCCCTGCTCGTCACCTGGCAGCGGCGGAAGGCGGGGCGCCTCACCCTGGCCGGGTACCGCGCGGCCGGCGGGATCCAGGGCGCGGTGGCGGCGACCGCCGAGCGCGCCTGGTCCGACCTCGACTCGGCGGCGCGCACGGCCGCGCGGCTGCTCCTGCTGCGGCTCGTACGGCTCGGCGAGGACACCCAGGCCACCCGCAGACGGGGCACGCGGCGTCAGCTCTCGGAGGAGTCGACCAACCCCAACAAGACGGAGGAGTCGCTCGAGGCGCTGGCCCGCGCCCGCCTGGTGACGCTCGACGCGGAGACCGTGGAGATCACGCACGAGGCGCTGCTGCACGCCTGGCCGCGCCTGCGCGACTGGATCGACGAGGACCGCAACGACCATCTGCTGCGCCAGCGGCTCGAAGAGGACAGCAGGACCTGGGAGGAGTCCGACCGCGACGCGTCGCTGCTCTACCGCGGCTCCCGCCTCGAGCAGGCGTGCGCCTGGGCGGAGTCCGCCGAGGACACCTTCCTGACGCGGAGCGCGGTGGACTTCCTGGCCGCCTCGACGGGTCTGCGCAAGCGCACGGTCCGGCTCAGACGCGGCGCGGTGTCGACGCTGCTCGTCCTCGCGATGCTCGCGGCCGTCTCCGCGGTGGTCGCCTGGCAGCAGCGGGACGACGCGGTGTCCGAGCGGAACGACGCGATATTCGCCCAGGTGACCGCGGCGGCCGACCGCGCGCAGCGCACCGACCCCTCGCTGTCCGCCCAACTCGACCTGGTGGCCCACCGCTTGCGGCCCGGCGACCAGGGCACGATGAACCGGCTGATCTCGATCGTCAACGCGCCCCTGGCCACCCCGCTCACGGGCCACACCGGCGCCGTCTACCTCACCTCGTTCCACCCCGGCGGGCGGCTCCTCGCCACCGCGAGCTACGACCGTACGGTCCGGCTGTGGGACGTGTCGGACCGGTCCCGGCCGAAGCCGCTGGGCAAACCGCTGACCGGGCACACGAGTTGGGTGAGCAGCGCCGTCTTCAGTCCGGACGGCAAGACCCTCGCCAGCGCCGCGGACGACGGCACGATCCGGCTGTGGGACGTCACGGACCCCCGGCGTCCGCGCACGCTCGGCACGCCCCTGACCGGCCACCGCGGCACGATCTACCTGGTGGCCTTCAGCCCGGACGGGCGCACCCTCGCCTCCGCGGGCGAGGACCGCACCGTACGGCTGTGGAACGTGCGGGACCCGCGGCGCCCGAAGGCGCTCGCCACGCTGACCGGGCACACCGCCCCGGTGCGCTCCGTGGCGTTCGGCCCCGACGGGCGCACCCTCGCGGCCGGCGGCGACAACGGCGCCATCCGGCTGTGGTCGACGGCCGACCCGAGCCGCCCGAAGCCGGTCGGCAAGGTGCTGCGCGCCCACAAGGACACGGTGCACTCCGTGGCCTTCAGCCCCGACGGCAAGGCGCTGGCCAGCGGCAGCTCGGACAACACGGTCCGCCTCTGGGACGTCGCGGAGCCGGAGAGGGCGCGCGCGCTCGGCCCGCCCCTCACCGGCCACACGGGCCCCGTGTGGTCCGTGGCCTTCAACCGCGACGGGACGATGCTCGCCGCCGCCAGCGCGGACAGTACGGCGAGCCTGTGGAACGTCCGGGACGCGGCGCACCCTTCGCAGGTCGGCGAGCCGCTCGCGGGCAGCAGCGGGGAGATGTACGCGCTCGGCTTCAGCCCGGACGGCCGCACCCTGGCCACCGGGAGCGGCGACAACAAGGTCCGGCTGTGGTCGATCCCGACCTCGGACATGGTCGGCCGCATCGGGGTGTTCCGCCCCGACGGGAAGGTGCTCGCCACGGTCGCCCGCGACGAGCGGATCCGGCTGTGGAACGTGCAGCGGCCCAACCGCCCCGTGGCCCTCGGCAAGCCCTTCGAGCCCGGCGAGGGCGCCGTGCGCGCGCCCGCGTTCTCCCCCGACGGCCGCACCCTCGCGGTGCTCACGGGCAGCCGCGCGGTACAGCTGTGGGACGTCTCCGACCCCGCTCACCCCGTCTCGTACGGGGAACCGGTGGAGCTGCGGACGCGGTTCGCGGCCGCGCTGGCCTTCAGCCGGGACGGGCGCACCCTCGCGACCGCCTACGAGGACCGCACCATCCAGCTGTGGAACGTCGCGGATCCGGAGCGTCCCCGACGGCTCGGCACCCCGCTCACCGGCCACAAGGGCTACGTCAACGACCTCGCCTTCAACAAGGACGGGCGGACGCTCGCCAGCGCCAGCTCCGACGGCACCATCCGGCTGTGGAACGTGGCCGACCGCCGGCACGCCACGCCGCTCGGCAAGCCCCTCACGGGTCATCTGGGCCCCATCAACACCCTGGCCCACAGCCCCGACGGCCGGACCCTCGCCAGCGGCAGCGACGACGGCACGGTCCGGCTCTGGGACGTCACGGACCCCCGCAGGGCGGCCCCCCGCGGCTCCCCGCTGACCGGGCACACCGACGCGCTCGTGTCCCTGACGTTCAGCCGGAACGGCCGCACCCTGGCGAGCGGCGGCAACGACAACACGGTCCGGCTCTGGGACCTCACCCACCCGTCCGACGCCGCCCCCATCGGGCAGTCGATGAGCCCCAACGCCAAGACGGGCAGTTTCCTGTCGTTCAGTCCGCAAGGGCGCATGCTCGGAGTTTCGAGCGGCCCCGATACCGTCCGGCTGTGGAATCTGGACGCCGACACGGCAATTCGCCGTATCTGCTCGACCACGCGCGGGGTCCTGACGCCGGAGAATTGGCGCGAGTATCTGCCCCGGCTCTCGTATGAGCCGCCGTGCGCGAAGTAACGCCGTGTTCCTTCTCCGTTGCGGATCGCCGCCGTGATCCCGATCACAACTCGGCATCTTTGCGGGGAAGTTCACTCCCCATCCGCAAGCGACCTTGTTAAGGTTGGGGACAACCCGATCGCTGGTGCATCCCCCGTCGCCAGCGATCGGGTTCTTCCATATCCGGGCAGCCCGCGGGCGCCGCCCCGCACCCCCTACACGACCCCTAATTACTCAGCGCTTTTCACTGGCCACAGCTGCCGCTCCCCGGCCCGGGCAAAAGATACTTTCCTGCTGCACTCAAGGCTGCCGCCGTGAACTCACGCAACGGCCGCCCCCCAGAGCCGTTGCACCCTCAACAACGACTCCGTTGCGACCTCAACAACGGTCGGCCGGGCACGATCCCGCAACCCCAGCGATAGCGAGTACGGCGCTTTTCTCCGAACCGGCGCGCCGCGTTGTCGTCAAGTCGCCCAAGTCGTCCCCGTATTCACCGGCTGCGGATTTCCCCGCGGTCGCCCACCCCCTCGTCGGCTCCTCTCACGGAGTCATAGAGTGAGGGTCATGTGCCGGCGCGTCACCATCATCACCGCTGTCCACGCCCCGTCCGCCCGCTTCCTGCCGGACGCGTACGCGTCGATCCGCGCACAGGAGCTGCCCGACGGCTGGGAGTGGCACTGGCTGATCCAGGAGGACGGCAAGAGCGACCTGGTCGCCCCCTACGTGCCCGACGACGAGCGGGTGACCTTCCGGCAGGGGCGCCCCGGCGGCCCCGGAGTCGCCCGCACCCTGGCCCTCGCCCACGCCGAAGGGCCCTACGTGAAGGTCCTCGACGCCGACGACCAGCTCGAACCCGGCGTCCTCGCCCGCGACCTGGCGGCCCTGGAGGCGGACGGCACGCTCGGCTGGGCGACGTCACGCGTGCTCGATCTGCTGCCGGACGGGTCCACGGCGGGCTTCCCCGGCGACCCCGACCACGGCCCGATCGAGCGCGCGGCCGTCCTCGACCACTGGAAGGCGAACGGCTTCCGCGCCCCGGTCCACCCCGCCTCGCTCTTCGTGCGCCGCGATCTGCTCGTCGCCCTGGGCGGCTGGATGGCGCTGCCCGCCTCGGAGGACACCGGGCTCCTGCTGGCCCTGGGCTCGGTGGCCCGCGGCTGGTTCTCGGCCGAGGTCGGGCTGCTCTACCGCAAGTGGGAGGGGCAGGTCACGGGCCAGGCCGCGCACACCGAGACGGCGGAGCACGCCGCGCGGATGGCGGTCGTGGAGTCCCGGGCCAGAGCGCTGTCGCACTTCCAGTGGCGGTACGCGCCCGGAGCGTCCTGACCCGTGCCGGAGACCGGCTTCCCCCATCCCCGCAACCTCCGCCGGAATTGCCGACGCGGCGCCGTCGAAGTTCGCTGTCGCGGCCCCTTCCGAGTTCGCCGACGCGGCGCTGTCGGAGCTCCTGGCCCCGCCGCCGATCAGATCATTCCCGTGGCCGCCACGGCCACGGCTCCGCACTTCCTCTTCATGAAGCCGCCCTTCAGGAAAAGAACGTCATCGCGCGCCTTGCCCGCGAGGCAATGCGGAACGCCGGGCTCATGGGCGGGGATCTCGGCCCGCCATCGGCCGAGCACGCCAAATGGAGGCCTATGCAATACAAGATGCACTATGCACCGATTTGCGGCGCCGACGCGATCGGCATGCGGCCGACCGCATAGCCTCTGACCACGGCTTTTACCTCCTCCGGGCCAGGATCCGGGCCACGCCGCCCTGGTAGGATCCCCGATCGGCCGATGAACAGGATCAGGACAAAACGATCCGGGCCAGGGATTTCGGAGGCACCTCGGTGGCGCGTGCAGGATTCGACCGGGTACTCACGATCCCCAACGCGCTGAGCGCACTGCGGGTCGCCGGGGTTCCCGTATTCCTCTGGCTCGTGCTTCAGCCGTACTTCGGAAATGCGAATCGCGACGGATGGGCCGTCGCCCTCCTCGCGCTCAGCGGCGCGACCGATTACCTCGACGGCAAACTGGCCCGCAGATGGAACCAGATCACCCGCCTCGGCCAGGTCCTCGACCCCGCGGCGGACCGCCTCTACACGGCGTCCACGCTGCTGGCTCTGCTGCTGCGGGACATCATTCCCTGGTGGTTCCTCGTCCTGCTCCTCGCGCGCGACGTCTTCATGACGTTCAACGTCGCCGTCCTGCGCAGCAGGGGATACGGCCCGCTCCAGGTGAACTTCATGGGGAAGGCGGCCACCTTCAACCTGATGTACGCCTTCCCCCTGCTCCTCCTGGCGAGCGGGGACGGCACGGTCGCCGACGCGGCCCGCGTCTGCGGCTGGGCGCTCGCCCTGTGGGGCGCGGCCCTCTACTGGTGGTCGGCCGCGCTCTACACGACGCAGGTGCGCCGACTGCGGCGGAGCACCACGCCCGCGTAGCGCGGGCCCACGCGCCCCGTGCGCCTCGGCCTCAGCACGCGGCCCACGCGTCCCGGCCTCACCCCAGGGCCTCCGCGTCCACGCGCGAGAAGATCAGGTCGGTCTCCTCGCGGACCGGCCCGCGCCACCGGAGCGGGCCGTCGCCCGCGTACCGTACGGCCGCCGGATAGCTGCCCGGCGCATAGTCGTTGCGCAGGCGGTAGGTGTGGAACCCGTGGGCGCGCATCGTCTCCAGGAGCTCGTCCACGTCGTCGCCGAGCTGCGCCATCCGCTCCGGGGTGACCTCCACGGCGATCTCCACGTCCGGCCGGAGCCGGTCGAGGACCGGGGCGAGGCCCCGCACGACGCTGCCCTCGGCCCCCTCGACGTCCACCTTGATGACCCGGGCCCGCGCGATCTCGTCCGGCTCCAGGAGCTCGGGCAGCGGGACGGCCTCCGTCTCGAAGCGGGACTCGACGGGCCCGTCCCACGGCACGACGCTGTTCGCGCCCATGTTGTGGGCGCTGGCGAGGACGAAGGTGAGCTTCTGCCTGCGGTCCGAGACGGCCGCGTTGACCGCCCGGATGTTGTCGCAGCCGTTCAACTCCCGGTGCAGCAGCACGCGCCGATGGAACTCGGGCGAGGCCTCGACGGCCACCACGCGCCCCCCTTCGCCGACGAGGCGGGCCCCCAGGACGCTCAAGTAACCGATGTTCGCGCCGACGTCCACGAAGACGTCGCCGGGGCGCAGACGGCCCCGCAGCCAGCGCGACATGTGCGGCTCCCAGACCCCGAACAGATAGAGGTAGCGCTGGATGAGGTCCCGCGTGTCGACCGCGAAGCGGGCGCCGAAGACCGACTCGGCCACCCGCTCGCGGGGGTGCTCCCGCAGCCAGGGGTTCAGATACCGGGTCGCGAGCGCGGCCTTGCCGAGGGTGCCCGGGGCGTCGCGCACGTACCGCCTGCCGAGCGTGGCCAGGACCTCCGACACCGTGCTGCCGCTGCTCATCGCACTCGCCTTTCCCACGGGGGCCACGCGCACCGCGGCGGGCCGCTCCCGGGGTCGGGGTCAGGCGGTGGCCGCGACCGTCCGACCCTGATCGAACGGCAGGTCCAGCATACGAATCGCGTTGCCGCGCAGCAGCTTGTAGGCCACCTCCGCGGACAGGCCGCCGACGTGCTCGGCCGCCACGCGTTTCGTGTGCGGCCACGTCGAGTCGACGTGCGGGTAGTCGGTCTCGAAGGTCGCGTTGTCCACGCCGACGGTCTCGATGGCCTCGATGCCGTGCCGGTCGCGGAAGAAGCAGCAGAAGACCTGCCGGTAGTAGTACGACGACGGGGGCTCGGGGACCAGGTCGCGCACCCCGCCCCAGGCGCGGTGCTCCTCCCACACGTCGTCCGCGCGCTCCAGGGCGTACGGGATCCAGCCCATCTGCCCTTCGCTGTAGGCGAGCTTGAGCCGGGGGAACTTCACCAGGACGCCCGAGAACAGGAAGTCCATCATCGAGGCCATCGCGTTGTTGAAGGACAGCGCGGCCTGGACGGCGGGCGGCGCGTCCGGCGAGGCGGCGGGCATCTGGGAGCTGCTCCCGATGTGCATGTTCACCACCGTGCCCGTCTCCTCGCAGGCGGCGAAGAACGGATCCCAGTACCCGGAGTGGATCGACGGCAGGCCCAGATGGGTCGGGATCTCGGAGAACGTCACCGCCCGCACCCCGCGCGCGGCGTTCCGCCGGATCTCCGCGACGGCGAGCCCCACGTCCCACAGCGGGATGAGGCACAGCGGGATGAGGCGTCCGCCGCTGTCCCCGCACCACTCCTCCACCATCCAGTCGTTGTACGCGCGGACGCAGGCCAGGGCGACCTCCTTGTCCCGCGCCTCCGCGAACGTCTGCCCGCAGAACCGCGGGAAGGTGGGGAAGCACAGCGAGGCCTCGACGTGGTTGAGGTCCATGTCCTCGAGGCGGGCCCTGGGGTCCCAGCACCCGCGCCGCATCTGCTCCCGCGTGATGCCGTCGAGCGTCATCTCGTCCCGGGAGAAGCCCACGGCGGCGATGATCCTCTTGTACGGGAAGACCTCCCCCTCGTACCGCCACCAGTCGGTGATCTGGCCGTCCGGATCGGTGGTGAAGCGGTACTTGCCGCCCACGTACGCCAGCTCTCCGATCCCGGCGGTGAAGGGCTGGGGGCCCTTGTCGCGGTACTTGGCCGGGAGCCAGGTCTCGAAGAGGTGCGCGGGCTCGATCACGTGGTCGTCCACGCTGATGACCCTGGGAAGGTCCCGCACACCGGACGCACGGCCGTCCCCGTCCCCCCGCGCTTCGCCCCCCGCGCCGCCGCCGATGTTGCCGCTCACGTTGCCGCTCATGCCGCAGCTCCCTGCCCGCCGGTTCGACCGGGCCGTGCCCGATGCCGTATCTGACGACCCATCAGATCGAGAGTAGGGGGCGGCACGGGCGCACGGCAAGCGGGCGCGAGGCCTTGCAAGTTGCGCCCCCTTCCGCTCAACTGACGCTCCGTCAGGTCAACCGCCCGCCTCCGCGCGCACGTCACGAAAGGGCCCTCACGATGCAGACGATCTGGCTCGGCGGTGCCGAGTGGTGCGCGGTGCTCAGGATCGGCCTCGGCCTGTGGTGGCTGGAGAGCTGGCGGCACAAGGACAAGAAGAGCTGGTTCTCGGGCGGCGGCATCGCGTGGGCGGCGGGCGTGGCCGAGCAGCACCGCTGGCCCGTCGTCCGCCGGGGCTTCGACAGCGTGGTCAAGCCGCGCCCGCGCCTCATGGCGTACGTCGTCGCCTACGCGGAACTGGCCCTGGGCCTCGGCCTGATCGCGGGCTTCCTCACCCCGGTCGCCCTGGCCGCGGGCCTGGTGCTCAACCTGGTCTACCTCGTCCTGATGATCCACGACTGGGCGGAGCAGGGGCAGAACCTGATGATGGCGCTGATCTCGGCGGTGGCCTTCTTCGGCATGGCCTGGCAGACGTGGTCACTGGACGAGACGCTGGGGCTGTTCCTGTAGGCGCCGCCTCCCGCGACCGCCCGCGGACAACACCTGACGGCCCCTCAGCCGCGCTCTGGCTTGTTGGCGGCCGCCGTGCCACCCTGCCCGCCACGCACCCGACCGCCCAGCCCCGCCCCGCCCCGCCCCGCCCCGCCCGCCAGGAGGTGGCCATGAGCGCACCCGTCCGCAGTGACCAGCCGGAGCCCGTCACCGGCGAACAGGCCCTCCAGGACCGGCACCTGGCCCGCGCGAGGAGCGCGTACGACCGGGCCGTCGCCGCCTGCCGCGCCGCGGGCATCGAGGCGGACCGGGCGGAGGTCGTGCCGACGGGCCCGGCCGCCCGGGCCGCGAACGCGGTGCGCCTGGCCGCGCGGTCGATCGCCGAACGGGACGGCCGGGCCCCCGACCCCGCGGCCGCCGCCCGCTGCTCCCGCAACGCCGCCGCCGCGGCCGCGACCGCCGCCCAGGCGGCCCGCGCCACCGCCCCCGGCCCCCTCGCGGACACCGCGCTCCAGGCCGCCCTCACCGCCTCCGGCGCCGCCGCCGAAGCGGCCGGGGGCCGGAGTCCGGGCCGCGCCGAAGCCCTGACGGCGCGCGCGGAGGCGACGGAGGAGAGCGCCGTGGCAGCGGCGCGGGGAGCGGGCTGGACCGGGGCGGCCCCGGCCCGCCCGTAGCGCCGGGTCAGGCGTCGTCGCCCTCCAAGTTGCCCTCGGTCTCCAGGTAGATCTGGCGGAGGGCCTCCAGGGTGGCGGGGTCCGGCTTGGACCACATGCCCCGGGATTCGGCTTCCAGGAGGCGTTCGGCTATGCCGTGGAGGGCCCAGGGGTTGGCTTCCTTGAGGAAGTCGCGGTTGGTGGGGTCCAGGACGTAGGTCTCGGTGAGCTTGTCGTACATCCAGTCGGCGACCACGCCGGTGGTGGCGTCGTAGCCGAAGAGGTAGTCGACGGTGGCGGCGAGTTCGAAGGCGCCCTTGTAGCCGTGGCGGCGCATCGCCTCGATCCACTTGGGGTTGACCACGCGGGCGCGGAAGACGCGGGAGGTCTCCTCGACCAGGGTGCGGGTGCGGATCGTCTCGGGACGGGTGGAGTCGCCGATGTACGCCTCGGGCGCCTTGCCGCCGCGCAGCGCCTTCACCGTGGCGACCATGCCGCCGTGGTACTGGAAGTAGTCGTCGGAGTCGGCGATGTCGTGCTCGCGGGTGTCGGTGTTCTTGGCCGCGATCGCGATGCGCTTGTACGTCGCTTCCATCTCGGCGCGGGCCGGGCGGCCCTCCAGGCCGCGGCCGTAGGCGTAGCCGCCCCAGACCGTGTACACCTCGGCGAGGTCCGCGTCGGTGCGCCAGTCGCGCGAGTCGATGAGCTGGAGCAGGCCCGCGCCGTACGTGCCGGGGCGGGAGCCGAAGATGCGGGTGGTGGCCCGGCGTTCGTCGCCGTGCTCGGCGAGGTCCGCCTGGACGTGGGCCCGGACGTGGTTGGCCTCGGCGGGCTCGTCGAGCGACGCCGCGAGGCGCACCGCGTCGTCCAGGAGGCCGATGGTGTGCGGGAAGGCGTCGCGGAAGAAGCCGGAGATGCGCAGGGTGACGTCGATGCGGGGGCGGTTCAGCTCCTCGTACGGGATCGCCTCCAGGCCCGTGACGCGGCGGGACGCGTCGTCCCAGACCGGGCGGACGCCCAGCAGGGCAAGGGCCTCGGCGACGTCGTCGCCCGCGGTGCGCATCGCGCTGGTGCCCCACAGGGAGAGGCCGACCGAGGTGGGCCACTCGCCGTTGTCCGCGCGGTAGCGCTCCAGGAGGGAGTCGGCCAGGGCCTGGCCCGTCTCCCAGGCGAGCCGGGACGGCACCGCCTTGGGGTCGACGGAGTAGAAGTTGCGGCCCGTCGGCAGGACGTTGACCAGGCCGCGCAGCGGGGAGCCCGAGGGGCCCGCGGGGACGAAGCCGCCGTTCAGGGCGTGCACGGCGTGGTCCAGCTCGGCCGTGGTCGCCGACAGGCGCGGCACGACCTCGCGGGCGGCGAACTCCAGGATGGCCGTCACCTGGTCGCGGCGGTCCTCGGCGACGGACGCCGCCACCGCCGGTACGGCCGCCGGGTCCCAGTCGGCCTCCTCCATCGCCACGACCAGGGCGCGGGCCTGCTCCTCCGCCGCGTCGGCCGTGGTGCGCGTGGCGGCCGACTCGTCGAGGCCGAGGGCCTCGCGCAGGCCGGGCAGGGCCGTGGTGCCGCCCCAGATCTGGCGGGCGCGCAGGATCGCCAGGACCAGGTTGACGCGGTCCGCACCGGCCGGCGGGGCGCCGAGGACGTGCAGGCCGTCACGGATCTGGGCGTCCTTGACCTCGCACAGCCAGCCGTCGACGTGCAGCAGGAAGTCGTCGAAGCCGTCGTCGTCGGGACGGTCCTCAAGACCCAGGTCGTGGTCGAGCTTCGCGGCCTGGATGAGGGTCCAGATCTGGGCGCGGATGGCCGGGAGCTTCGCCGGGTCCATCGAGCTGATCTGCGCGTACTCGTCGAGGAGCTGCTCCAGGCGCGCGATGTCGCCGTAGGAGTCGGCGCGGGCCATCGGCGGGACGAGGTGGTCGATGAGGGTGGCGTGCACGCGGCGCTTGGCCTGGGTGCCCTCGCCCGGGTCGTTGACCAGGAACGGGTAGACGAGCGGGATGTCGCCGAGGGCCGCGTCGGGGGCGCAGGCGGCGGACAGGCCCGCGTTCTTGCCGGGCAGCCACTCCAGGTTGCCGTGCTTGCCGAGGTGGACCATCGCGTCGGCGCCGAAGCCGCCGTCGGACGCGGCCGCCGCGATCCAGCGGTACGCCGCCAGGTAGTGGTGCGAGGGCGGCAGGTCCGGGTCGTGGTAGATCGCGATGGGGTTCTCGCCGAAGCCGCGCGGCGGCTGGATGAGGATCAGCAGGTTCCCGAAGCGCAGGGCGGCGAGGACGATGTCGCCGTCCGGATCGCCGCCCCGGCCCGCCCGGCTGCGGTCCAGGAACATCTCGCCGGGCGCCGGGCCCCAGTGCTCCTCGACGGCCGAGCGCAGCTCCTCGGGGAGCGTCGCGTACCAGCGCCGGTAGTCGGCGGCCGGGATGCGGACCGGGTTCCGCGCCAGCTGCTCCTCGGTGAGCCAGTCCTGGTCGTGGCCGCCCGCCTCGATCAGCGCGCGGATCAGCTCGTCGCCGTCGCCGGAGACGAGGCCCGGGATCTCGGCGTCGCCGAAGTCGTAGCCCTCGGCGCGCAGTCGGCGCAGGAGCTCCACGGCGCTCGCGGGCGTGTCCAGGCCGACCGCGTTGCCGATCCGGGAGTGCTTCGTCGGGTACGCGGACAGGACGAGCGCGATCCGCTTGGCGGCGGCCGGGATGTGCTTGAGACGGGCGTGGCGCACGGCGATCCCGGCGACGCGGGCCGCGCGCTCGGGGTCGGCGACGTACGCCGGGAGGCCGTCCGCGTCGATCTCCTTGAAGGAGAACGGCACCGTGATCAGCCGGCCGTCGAACTCCGGCACCGCGATCTGGCTCGCGGCGTCCAGCGGCGAGACGCCCTCGTCGTTCTCCTCCCAGGCGGAGCGCGAGCCGGTCAGGCACAGGGCCTGGAGGATCGGCACGTCGAGCGCGGTGAGCGCGCCCGCGTCCCAGGACTCGTCGTCGCCTCCGGCCGAGGCCTCGGCGGGCTTGGTGCCGCCCGCCGCGAGGACCGTGGTGACGATGGCGTCGGCGGCCCGCAGCGCGTCGATCAGCTCGGGCTCGGGGGCGCGCAGCGAGGCCACGTACAGCGGCAGCGGCCGGGCGCCCGCCGCCTCGACGGCGTCGCACAGGGCGTGCACGAAGGCGGTGTTGCCGCTCATGTGGTGGGCGCGGTAGTAGAGCACGGCGACGGTCGGGCCCTCGCCCGCCGGGGCCTGCCGCTCCAGGGGGCCCCAGGTCGGCGCGGGCGCGGGCGACTCGAAGCCGTGGCCGGTGAGCAGCACGGTGTCGCTGAGGAAGCGGGCGAGCTGCTCCAGGTTGGCGGGGCCGCCGTGCGCGAGGTAGGCGTGCGCCTCGGCGGCGATGCCGACGGGGACCGTGGAGGCGGCCATCAGCTGGGCGTCGGGCGCCTGTTCCCCGCTGAGGACCACCACGGGGCGGCCGTCGGCGAGCAGCAGGTCGAGGCCCTCCTGCCAGGCGCGGATGCCGCCGAGGAGGCGGACGACGACGAGGTCGGCGCCGTCGAGCAGGCCGGGCAGGTCGTCCAGCGGGAGGCGGGACGGGTTGGCGAACCGGTAGGTCACCGGGCCCGTGGCCGCGCGGGCGCTGAGGAGGTCGGTGTCGGACGTCGACAGAAGCAGGATGCGGGGCCCGGTCGTGTGCTGCATGCGGCGTCGGCCTTCCTCGGGGTGTCCGCGCCCCGGGTGGTGAGTGGGTCTCTCCTGCCCGGCCGGAGCCGGGCGTGCGGAGAAGGGAGTTCCTGGCTCACCCGCCCCCTCACGGGGCCGGGCTCACAGTGGCGGGACCGCGCCGGAATCGCACCGGGCTTCCTCCCCTGTCGCCGTCATGGCGACGGTGGATCGGGTGATCCACGGCTGAGCATATGCGGTCGGGGTGAAGGCCGGGCAGGGTCGTCGTCCGCCTCGGGTTCGCCGTGACTGGCCGCGCCCTCGTGGCGGCCCGCGCGGGAGCGCCCCGAAGGGGCGCGAGGAACTGCGCGACCAGCCACGACGGACCCTGCGGGTGGCCGACGGCCCGGCGCGGCAACCCCAGCGAAGCGCCCACGCGGCCGCCCGAGGCCCGGCAGCCCTCCGGTGTGATGGTCGGTATGCTCGCCGCCATGTCCACGGCTCCCCTCCGCCCGTCCCCGCAGGCCACAGCGGCCCCACGGGACCGCGGCGACGCCTGCCCCGGAAGCCTGCGGCTGCACGCGGCGGACGACGGGGCCCTGGCGCGCGTCCGGCTGCCCGGCGGCGTCCTGACCGTGCGCCAGGCCGGGGCGCTCGCCGCGGCGGCCCGGGACCTGGGCGACGGCGACCTCCATCTGACCTCGCGCGGCAACGTCCAGCTGCGGGGCCTCGCGGACGGCTGCGGCGCGGCCCTCGCCGCGCTGCTCGGCGCCGCTGGCCTGCTGCCCTCGCCCGGTCACGAGCGGGTGCGCAACGTCGTGGCCTCGCCGCTGTCCGGCCTCGACGGCCGGGGCGCGGGCGACGTGCGGCCCTGGCTCACGGCCCTCGACGCGGCGCTGTGCGCGAGCGGGGCGGCGCGGGACCTTTCGGGCCGGTTCCTGTTCGCGCTCGACGACGGGCGCGGGGACGTGGCCGGGCTCGACGCGGACGTGACCGTACGGGCGGTCGCGGGCGGCCGGGCCGTGCTCGGTCTCGGCACGCCGCACCCGGTCCTCTCGGTGGCCGCCGCGGACGCGCCCCGTGCGGCCGTCGTGGCCGCCGAAGCGTTTCTGCACCGCGTCCGGGAGAGCGGGACCAAGGCCTGGCGGATCACCGAACTGCCGCTCGCCCCCGGCGCGTTGGCGGACGAGGTGCGCCGCCGCCTCACCGCCGAAGGCGTCGGCCACGAGCCGTGGCACGGCGGGGCCGCACCGGAGGACACCGCCGGGGGCCCGCCCCCCGGAGTCATCGGCTCCGCCCTGTCCGTACACATCCCCCTGGGCCGGCTCTCCGGCCTCCAGTGGCGGGAGTTGACGCACGTCGCCGCCGCCGCGGGACCCGGCGAACTGCGCCTGACCCCCTGGCGCGGCGCCGTCGTGCCCGCGCCGGACCTCGGCCCCGCCGCCTCGGACGCCGCGCTCGCCCGGCTCTCCGCCGCCGGTCTCGTCACCGGGCCGGGATCGCCCTGGCTGCGCGTCGGCGCCTGCGTGGGCCGCCCCGGCTGCGCCAAGTCCCGTGCCGACGTACGGGCGGACGCGGCGAGCGCCCTGGGCGCCGCCGGGCGGTCCGCACTGCCGCTGTACTGGTCCGGGTGCGAGCGCCGCTGCGGACACCCGCGCGGTGACCGCGTCGACGTGGTCGCCGCGCCGGGCGGCGGCTACGACCTGACCACCGTCCGCGGCGGCCGGGAAACCCCCGGCGTCTCCCTCACCGACCCCACCCACCTCGCCACCGCCCTGGCGGCGTTTCCCTCCGCATGACGACCGAGAGCAGCGAGAACAAGACCGTGACCACGTACGACTACGAGAAGGACGGCGCGGCCATCTACCGCCAGTCCTTCGCCACCATCCGCGCGGAGGCCGACCTCGCGGCCCTGCCCGCCGACGTCAGCCAGGTCGCGGTCCGGATGATCCACGCCTGCGGCATGGTCGACCTCGTACGGGACCTCGCGCACACCACCGGCGTGGTGGCCCGCGCCCGGGAGGCGCTGCGCGCCGGGGCGCCGATCTTCTGCGACGTGCAGATGGTGGCGAGCGGCGTCACGCGCAAGCGGCTGCCCGCCGACAACGACGTGCTGTGCACGCTCTCCGACCCGGCCGTGCCGGAGCTCGCGGCGAAGCTCGGCACCACGCGCAGCGCGGCCGCCCTGGAGCTGTGGCGGGACCGTCTGGAGGGCTCCGTGGTGGCCGTCGGCAACGCGCCCACGGCCCTGTTCCGGCTCCTGGAGATGATCGAGGAGGGCGCGCCGCGCCCCGCCGCCGTCATCGGCGTCCCGGTCGGCTTCATCGGCGCCGCCGAGTCCAAGGACGCGCTGGCCGCGCACCCTTCGGGCCTGGAGCACCTGGTCGTGCGCGGCCGTCGCGGAGGCAGCGCCATGGCCGCCGCCGCGCTCAACGCGATCGCGAGTGAGGAAGAGTGAGCGGCAAGCTGTACGGCGTCGGGCTCGGACCCGGCGACCCCTCCCTGATGACGCTGCGCGCCGTCGAGGCCATCACCGAGGCCGACGTGGTGGCGTACCACAGCGCCCGGCACGGCCGGTCCATCGCGCGCTCGATCGCGGCGAAGCACCTGCGCGCCGACCACGTCGAGGAGCCGCTGGTCTACCCGGTCACCACCGAGACCACCGAGCACCCGGGCGGCTACCAGGGCGCCATGGACGAGTTCTACGCGGAGTCCGCGGCCCGGCTCGCCGCGCACCTCGACGCGGGGCGCACCGTCGCGGTCCTCGCCGAGGGCGACCCGCTGTTCTACGGCTCCTACATGCACATGCACAAGCGGCTCGCCGACCGCTACGACACCGAGGTGATCCCCGGCGTCACGTCGGTGTCCGCCGCCGCGGCCCGCCTCGGCACGCCGCTCGCGGAGGGCGAGGAGGTCCTGACCATCCTGCCGGGCACCCTGCCCGAGGAGGAGCTGACCGCCCGGCTCGCCGCGACCGACGCGGCCGTGGTGATGAAGCTGGGCCGCACCTTCCCCAAGGTGCGGCGCGCCCTGGAGAGCGCGGAGCGTCTGGACGGGGCCCGTTATGTGGAGCGGGCCACCATGGCCGGGGAGCGCCTCGCCGACCTCGCGGACGTGACCGAGGAGTCGGTGCCGTACTTCTCGGTCGCGGTCCTGCCGAGCCGGGTGGCGGCACTGCCGGTGCCGGAGCGGGTGGACCCGACCGCCTCCGCCGAAGCGGAGGGTATGGATCCGGCCCGTGGCGAGGTCGTCGTCGTGGGCACCGGCCCCGCGGGACCGCTGTGGCTCACGCCCGAGTCGCGCGGCGCGCTCGCCGCCGCCGACGACCTGGTCGGCTACACCACCTATCTGGACCGGGTGCCCGTGCGCCCCGGCCAGCTCCGGCACGGCTCCGACAACCGGGTCGAGGCCGAGCGCGCCGAGTTCGCGCTCCAGCTCGCCCGGCGGGGGCGGCGCGTCGCCGTCGTCTCCGGCGGCGACCCGGGCGTCTTCGCGATGGCCACCGCCGTCCTGGAGGCCGCGTCGGAGGCCGCGTACGCCGATGTGCGCGTGCGGGTCCTGCCGGGCGTGACCGCCGCCAACGCGGCCGCCGCCCGCGCGGGCGCCCCGCTCGGCCACGACTACGCGACGCTGTCCCTGTCCGACCGGCTCAAGCCGTGGGAGGTCATAGCCGAGCGGCTGCGCGCCGCCGCCTCGGCCGACCTGGTGCTCGCCCTGTACAACCCCGGCTCGCACAGCCGCACCTGGCAGGTGGGCAAGGCCCGCGAACTGCTCCTGGAGCACCGGGCGCCGGACACCCCGGTCGTGGTCGCCCGGGACGTCGGCGGCTCCGGCGAGCGCGTGCGGATCGTGCGCCTCGCGGACCTGGACCCGGCCGAGGTCGACATGCGCACCATCCTGCTCGTCGGCTCCTCGCAGACCCGGGCCGTGCGGCGCGGGGACGGCGAGGAGATCGTCTGGACGCCGCGCCGCTACCCGGAGGCCTAGGCCCCCGGGCCGGTCAGGCGGGTCCGAGGCGGTCGGTGATCCAGCGGGCCGCCGCCGCGGGCCCGGCCACCACCGGCACGCCCTCGGGCACCGGCGGCCTGCGGACCACGACCACGGGAACGCCGGCCTCGCGGGCGGCCGTCAGCTTCGGCGCGGTGGCGGCGCCCCCGCTGTCCTTGGTGACGAGGACGTCGACGCGGTGGCGGCGCAGCAGCTCCCGCTCCCCGTCGAGGGTGAAGGGGCCGCGGTCGAGGAGCACTTCCATGCGGGGCGGGTGCGGCGCCCCGGGCGCGTCCACGGACCGGACGAGGAACCACTGCCGGTCCAGGGCCGCGAAGGCCCCGAGGCCCATCCGCCCCGTGGTCAGGAACACGCGCTCGCCGAGGGCGGGCAGCAGCGCCGCGGCCTGCTCCAGGGAGTCCGCCTCGCGCCAGTCGTCCCCCGGCACCGGTACCCAGCCGGGACGGCGCAGCGCGAGCAGGGGAACATGGGCGACGGCGGCGGCCCGCGCCGCGTGGAAACTCATGGTCCCGGCGAAGGGGTGCGTGGCGTCGATGAGCGCGTCCACCGCGTGCGTGCGCAGCCAGGCGGCCAGGCCCTCGGCCCCGCCGAAGCCGCCCACGCGCACCTCGCCGGGCGGGAGCCGGGGCGCGGCCACGCGCCCCGCCAGGGAGTTCGTCACGCGCAGCCCCGGCGGCGCCTCGTCCGCCAGGTGCTCGGCGAGGCGGCGGGCCTCGGTGGTCCCGCCGAGGATGAGGATGTGCACGAAGTCCGGTTCCCTTCAGAAGAGCGAGGCATGAGCAGCGAGGCCAAGGGCGGCCGCGGCGCCCAACTCAAGCACACCGGTCTGCGGCCCGGCTGGACCACCGGCTCCTGTGCGACGGCGGCCACGACGGCCGCCTACACCGCGCTGCTCACCGGCGCGTTCCCCGACCCGGTGACGATCACGCTGCCCAAGGGGCAGACGCCGTCCTTCGCGCTCGCGGCCGAGGAGCTGGCGCGGGGCCGTGCGATGGCGGGCGTCGTGAAGGACGCGGGCGACGACCCGGACGTCACGCACGGCGCGCTCGTCCGCGCCACCGTGCGGCGGCTGCCCGCCGGGTCCGGGGTGGTCTTCCGCGCGGGCCCCGGCGTGGGCACGGTCACCCGCCCCGGACTGCCGCTGGCCGTCGGCGAACCGGCGGTGAACCCCGTGCCCCGGCAGATGATGCGGGACCATGTGGCGCGGGTCGCGGCGGCGCACGGCGGCAGCGGCGACGTCGAGATCACCGTCTCCGTCGACCACGGCGAGGAGATCGCCCGCTCCACCTGGAACCCGCGGCTCGGCATCCTCGGCGGCCTGTCCATCCTCGGCACCACCGGCATCGTCGTCCCGTACTCCTGCTCGGCGTGGATCGACTCCATCCGGCGGGGCGTGGACGTGGCGCGGGCGGCCGGGCGCACGCACGTCGCCGGGTGCACCGGGTCCACGTCGGAGCGGACGGTCACCGCCGAGTACGACCTGCCCGAGGACGCCCTGCTCGACATGGGCGACTTCGCGGGCGCCGTCCTGAAGTACGTCCGCCGCCACCCGGTGGACCGCCTGACCATCTGCGGCGGCTTCGCGAAGCTCTCCAAGCTCGCCGCCGGGCACCTCGACCTGCACTCCGCCCGCTCCCAGGTCGACAAGGGCTTCCTCGCGGCCCTGGCCCGGCGCGGCGGCGCGGACGCGTCCCTCGCCGAGCGGGTCGCGACCGCCAACACCGGCCTTGCGGCCCTCCAGCTGTGCGCGGCGGCGGGTGTCCCGCTGGGCGACCTAGTGGCGGTGGAGGCCCGCGACCAGGCCCTGGCGGTGCTGCGCGGGGCGCCGGTGGCGGTGGACGTCATCTGCATCGACCGCGCGGGAGCGGTAGTGGGCCGGTCGGGCCTAGCCGAAGCACCCTAAGGGGCGCGGGGAACTGCGCGACAAGCCACGACGGATCCGCGGGTGAGTGACGGCCCATCGCGGCAGGGCGCCTGAGCGCGCTCAGCAGGTATGCCGGTCGCGCTCGGCGGAGTAGAGGTGGCTGTCGCGGAACTGCGCGGCCCCGAGCGTCCGCCCCACCATGATCACGGCAGTCCGCACGACCCCCGCGTCCTTCACCTTCCCGGCGATCTCGTCGAGGGTGCCGCGCAGGACCAGTTCGTCGGGGCGCGAGGCGTACGCGACGACGGCGGCGGGGCAGTCGGCGCCGTAGTGCGGCAGCAGCTCGTCGACCACGCGGTCCACGTAACCGGCGGCCAGGTGCAGCACGATCAGCGCGCCGCTGCGGCCGAGCGTCGCCAGGTCCTCGCCCTCGGGCATGGCCGTGGCGCGCTGCGCGATCCGGGTCAGGATCACGGTCTGGCCGACGGTCGGCACGGTCAGCTCCCGCTTCAGGGCGGCGGCCGCGGCGGCGAAGGCAGGCACGCCCGGGACGACCTCGTAGGGCACGCCCGCCGCGTCGAGCCGCCGCATCTGCTCGGCGACCGCGCTGAACACCGACGGGTCGCCGGAGTGCAGCCGGGCCACGTCGTGGCCCTCCTCGTGGGCGCGGGTCAGCTCGGCGACGATCTCGTCCAGGGTGAGCTGCGCGGTGTCCACCAGACGGGCGTCCGGCGGGCATTCGGCGAGCAGTTCGCGGGGCACCAGGCTGCCCGCGTACAGACAGACCCGGCAGGCGGCGAGCGTCCGGGCGCCACGCACCGTGATGAGGTCGGCGGCGCCGGGTCCGGCGCCGATGAAGTACACGGTCATCGCTCTGCTCCCGCTGTTCCTGCTGCTGGTACGCCTGTTGGCTGCTGTACGGGCTGTCGTACGGGCTTCTGCACGGCCCACTGGGTCACCGGCATGGCCTGGCGCCAGCCGGTGAAGCCGCCGACGGGCACGGCGTGCGCGACGGCGAACCGCACCAGGTCGCCGCCGTGGCGCCGGTAGGCGTCGGCGAGCAGGGCCTCGGACTCCAGTGTCACGGTGTTGGCGACGAGGCGGCCCCCCTCGGGCAGCGCCCGCCAGCAGGCGTCGAGCAGCCCGGGGGCGGTGAGCCCGCCGCCGATGAACACGGCGTCGGGCCGCGGCAGTCCGTCGAGCGCGGCGGGGGCCGCGCCCGTGACGACCCGCAGGCCGGGCACGCCGAGCCGCTCGGCGTTGCGGCCGATGCGCTCGGCCCGCACGGGGTCGCGTTCGACGGTGAAGGCCCGGCACGACGGATGGGTGCGCAGCCACTCGACGGCGATCGATCCGGAGCCGCCGCCGATGTCCCACAGGACCTCGCCCGGGGCGGGTGCGAGCGCGCCGAGCGTGGCGGCGCGCACGTGCCGCTTGGTGAGCTGCCCGTCGTGCTCGTACGCCGCGTCCGGCAGGCCGGGGACCGCGCCGAGCCGCAGGGCGTCCGGGGCGCGGCGGCACTCGACGGCCACGACGTTGAGGGGGTCGCCGGGCGGCCGCGCCCACGCGTCGGCGGCGGCCGCGTCGGTCAGCCGCTCGGCCGGGCCGCCGAGTTGCTCGAGGACCCGCATCCGGCTGGGCCCGAAGCCGCGGTCCCGCAGCAGCGCGGCGACGTCGGCCGGGGTCGCGGCGCCCGCGCTGAGGACCAGCAGGCGGCGCCCCTCGTGCAGGGCCGCGGCGAGCCGGGCCGCCGGGCGCCCCACGAGCGTGACGACCTCGACGTCCTCCACGGGCCAGCCGAGCCGGGCGCAGGCGTACGACACGGAGGAGGGGTGCGGCAGGACGCGCAGCGCGCCGGGCCCCAGCTCCTCGGTGAGGGCGCGCCCGATCCCGTAGAACATCGGGTCGCCGCTCGCGAGCACGGCGATCCTGCGGCCCGCGTGCGCGGCGAGCAGCGCCGGGACCGCGGGGCGCAGCGGCGACGGCCAGGCGATCCGCTCCCCGCCGCACTCCTCGGGCAGCAGCGCGAGCTGGCGGGGGCCGCCGATCAGCACGTCCGCCGCGCGGAGCTCGTCCCGGGCCGCGTCCGGGGCTCCCGCCCAGCCGTCGGCTCCGAGCCCGACGACGGCGACGGCGGGCGGGGGTGTGCTCGGGCGGGTCACTGCGCGGTACCTCGGGGCTCGGGGACAACGGAGGCGCACTCTACTGGGGGCCGCGCCTCCCTCGCGGGGCGCCCCTGACCCGCCCCTTCCCGACCCGGGGGCTGCCGCCCCCGTACCCCCGCCCTTTTCGGCGCTCCGCGCCTCGTCCTCAAACGCCGGACGGGCTGGATGGTGCCGCTTGCGGCAGAATCGGGGTCAGGCGTGGGCGCCGCCCAGGGCGCGGCGGGCCCGGAAGGCGCGGAAGGCCGGGGAGGTCGCGGCCGCCGCGGCGGCGAGCACGGCCGCGGTGACGGCGAGGGAGAGCGCGACGGGGTTCAGCCAGCCGGGCACCCCGGCGGTGAAGGTGCCGTCCCCGGCGACGTGGCACCCGAAGCGCAGCGGAAAGTACGTGGCCTCGTACCCGTCGAGCCGGGAGGCACGCCCCGCCCCCACCGCCTGCTGACAGGCCTGCTGGTGCTCCGTGATGTCGAAGCGCAGCAGCTGGACGGCGCCCCAGGCGTAGACCCCGGCGGCACCGGCGGCGCCCACGGCGGCGGCCGCGCGCAGGGCCCCCGACAGGGCGGGGCGGCGCCGGACCACGCACACCCAGGCGTACGCCACGAGCGCCGTGACGGCGATCAGGGCGATCAGGACGATGCCCATGAGGGAGACGAAGTTGTGCTCCTGGAGGGGATCCGTCGACATGCCCGTTGCCTCCCTTTGTCTTTCCGGGAAGCTATCAGGCGGTGGGGCGCGCACAGGGGGCCGGGCGCCCGCGCGACCGCACAGCCGCGCGCCATGCGCCTGCGCGGCCGCTCCCCTGCGGCCGCGCAGGCGGGGTGCGGTGCTTGCTGGCCACGTCCTCAGCCGTGCCGCACCTGGTGACGGTCCCGGAACGGCGTCGCCGCCTCGGGCGCCGGGACCCGGGTCATGGGCTGCCCAGGCACCAAGATGCCCTGCGGGGTAGGGGTACCGCGAGGGCCGACCGGCCCTCACCCGGGGCCGGTCGGTACCCCTGCGGCCGCGGTGGTGGGCCGTTCGGCCCCTGGCAGGAGTAAGCCCTTACCGTCACCCTCGTAAGGGCCACACCACGGAGAGGTCGCGACGAGCGCGGCGAACGCAGGGGGCAGTGATGAACACACCCGCAGCGGCGGAGCGACCGCCCGCGGAGCCGAAGGCCCCCATCCGGGTCTTCCTCCTGGACGACCACGAGGT
Organism: Streptomyces sp. YIM 121038; assembly: GCF_006088715.1. NCBI lineage: Bacteria > Bacillati > Actinomycetota > Actinomycetes > Kitasatosporales > Streptomycetaceae > Streptomyces > Streptomyces sp. YIM 121038. The sequence continues at coordinate 5,298,507 of NZ_CP030771.1, read as the reverse complement.
CGTCCGCAGGGGGCTGCGCGACCTCCTGGAGGGCGAACCCGACATCGAGGTGGTCGGCGACGCCGGGACCGGCGCGCAGGCGCTGGTGCGCGGGCCCGCGCTCCGCCCCGACGTGGCGGTGCTCGACGTCCGGCTGCCGGACGGCGACGGCATCACGGTCTGCCGCGAACTGCGCTCCCTGATGCCGGAGCTCGCCTGTCTGATGCTCACGTCGTTCGACGACGAGGACGCACTGCTCGACGCGATCATGGCGGGCGCGGCCGGGTACGTGCTGAAGCAGATCAAGGGCTCCGACCTCGTCACGGCCGTACGGACCGTCGCGTCCGGGCAGTCGCTGCTCGACCCGGCGACGACGGCCCGCCTGATGCGGTCCCTGCGCGGCCCCGAGGACGCCCCGCCGCCCGAGGACGCGCGCATCGCCGCCCTCAACGACCGGGAGCGCGGCATCCTCGCCCTCGTGGGCGAGGGCCTCACCAACCGCCAGATCGGCGAACGGCTCTACCTCTCGGAGAAGACCGTCAAGAACCACATCTCCCGCATGCTGGCGAAGCTGGGCGTGGAGCGCCGGGTCCAGGCGGCGGTCCTCGCGGCCCAGGTGACCCCGCCCCCGCGCGAACCCCGGCCCCGGCCCGGGACGACGTAGCCGGACGGGGCGCTAGGAGGCGCGCCGCAGCGGCACCTGCCACTCAAGGCGGGTGCCCCTGCGCTCCCCGGCCCGCACCGCGAGCACGCCGCCAAGGCGCCCGGCCCGCTCCGCGAGGTTGCGCAGCCCCGCGCCGTGCGCGGCGTCCAGCGGCTCGGGCGCGGGCTCGCCGGGCTCCGCGATGCCCACGCCGTCGTCGACCACGGCGAGTTCGAGCGTGCCCTCGCGCACCGTGAGGGAGACCTCGGCGCGGTGCGCCCGCGCGTGCCGCGCGACGTTGGCGAGCGCCTCGTTCAGCACGGCGACCACGTCGTCGGCGACCTCACGCGGTACGTCCGTGTCGATCAGGCCCTCCATCCGCAGCGCGGGCGTGAAGCCGAGCGCCCCGGCCGCGTCCTCGACCGCCCGCACCACGCGCACCCGCAGGCCCGCCGCGCCGCCGGGCGCCTCGTGGTCGCGCAGGCCGAAGATGGTGGACCGGATGATCTTGATGGTGGCGTCCAGGTCGTCGACGGCCCGGCGCAGCCGTTCCGCCGCGCCGGGGTGCTCGACGAACCGCTGCACGCTCTGCAGCGTCATGCCCGTCGCGAACAGCCGCTGGATCGCCAGGTCGTGCAGGTCCCGGGCGATCCGGTCGCGGTCCTCCAGGAGGCTCATCTGCTCGGCGTCGCGCCGCCGGTCGGCGAGTTCCAGGGCGAGCGCGGCCTGCCCCGCGAAGCCCGTCAGGGGCGTGGTCTCCGCCGCGGAGAAGCCGGGGCGCCCGGCGCTGCGGGCGAGCAGCAGGACGCCCCGCACGTCGTCACGCGTGCTCATGGGCACGGCCACCGCCGCCCCCAGGCCTTCCCAGCGGTCCGCCTTGTACGTGACCCTCGGGTCCTTGCGTACGTCGGTCGCCGACACCAGGGCCTGCGCGTCCAGGGCGGCGCCCGCGAAGGTGCCCCGGCGCGGCAGGGTGGCGCCCTGGTGCGCCTGCGCGTGCTCGCCGATGGCGATGACGACGCGCAACTCGCCGTCGCCCTCGACCAGTTCGATCACCCCCAGCTCCGCCGACGTCAGCTCCCTGGCCCGCTCGGCCATCAACTCCAGGACCTGCGCCTGGGGCGCGCCCGACAGCAGGGCGCTGGTGACCTCCGCGCTCGCCTGGAGCCAGCGCTCGCGCAGCCGGGCCTCCTCGTACAGCCGGGCGTTCTCCACGGCCACGCCCGCCGCGACGGCCAGCGTCGAGAGAACCGATTCGTCCTCGGCGTCGAACTCGGCGCCGCCGTGCTTCTCCGTCAGGTACAGGTTTCCGAAGACCTTGTCCCGTACGCGGATCGGTACGCCGAGGAACGAGTGCATCGGCGGGTGGTGCGCGGGGAAGCCCGACGAGGCCGGGTGCTCGGACAGCTCCGCGAGCCGCATCGGCTCCGGGTTGCGGATCAGCTCGCCGAGCAGCCCGTGCCCCGAGGGCAGGTCGCCGATCTCGGCGCGCAGCCGGTCGCTGATGCCCACCGGCAGGAACTCGTCCAGCATGCGGCCCTGCCCGATCACGCCGAGCGCGCCGTACTCGGCGTCCACGAGGGCGACGGCCGTCTCCACGATGCGCCTCAGGACCTGGGCGAGGTCCAGCTCCCGCCCCACCGAGAGCACCGCCTCCAGGAGGCTGTGCAGCCGGTCCCTCGTCCCCCGGACCGCCCCGATCCGCGCCGCGAGCTCCTCCAGCAACTCATCAAGCCGCAACCGCGTCAACTGCTGCCCACCACCACCACCGCCTTGCCCGCCCCCAACACCGGGCCCACGGCTGACACCAGGCTGGCCTTGCCCGCCGCCCGCCCCTCGCCCGCCGCCAACACCGGGGCTTCCAGGCACACTTTGCCCGCCACCAACGCCTTGCCCACGACTGACGCCGGGCTCGCCTTGCCCGCTGGCCGCCCCTTGCCCGCCCCCAACGCCGGGGCTTCCAGGCACACTTTGCCCGCCGCCCACGCCTTTCCCACGGCTGACGCCGGGCTGGCCCTGCCCGCCGCCCGCCCCTTGCCCGCCCCCAACACCGGTCCCACCGCGCACGCCTTGCCCGCCACCAACGCCTTGCCCACGGCTGGCGCCGGGCTGGCCTTGCCCGCTGGGCCCGTAGCTGACGCCGGGCTGGCTCTGCCTGCCGTCCGCGCCGGGCTGGCCCTGCCCGCCATCCGCGCCTTGCCCGCCCCCAACGCTGGGCCCAGGGCCGGCACTCGGCTGGCCTTGCCTGCCATCCGCGCCTCGCCCGCCACCAGCGCTGGGCCCACGGTTGGCGCCGAGCCGGGTTGGCCTGCCGTCCGCGCTGGACCGGCCTTGCCCGCTGCTGGCGCTCGGCCGGTTCGGCTCGCCATCAACGCCTTGCCTACGGCTGGCGCTCGGCTGGCCTGGCCCGCCGCCAACGCCTTGCCTGCGGCTGGCATCAGGCCGGCCTTGTCCGCTGTCCGCGCTCTGTCGGCTCTGGCTGCCGCCCGCGCTCGGCTCGTCCTGCCCGCCGCCCGCGTTTTGCTGGCCCATCGGCTCCTCCACCCGAGCAGACGTGCACGTTCCCCGCCCCGCGTTCCGACGCTCACCGTAGCCGTTGGGTGGCACCCTGCGGAGAAGAACCTCACCACCAGCCGAGGAACCTCCCCTCGGGGCTCTCCCCTCCCACCCTCGGGTCTCCCCTGCCTCTCCCCATCCCACGGCCACCGCTCACCCGTTGCTGCCCTGGCGGAGCCCTGGCCTACCGGCCCGGGTCTTCCCCCACCCACCCGCCCTCCATCGGCCTCCGGCCTCGTCCTCAAACGCCGGACGGGCTTGACTCCCCGCCCACCCGCCCCCATTTGTCCGCCACCTCGTTGCTCACACGGATCATCGGGGCAGGAACAGGCGTGTGGTCGGGGAAGACGTGTGGCGGGCCGCGAGCCGACCGGCCGGGGCTCCCCCAGGACACCAGGGCAACAGCGGGCGGGCGGACCACGGGCCGTAAGCCGCCAGGGTCGGGGCTGGCCGGAGCGCCAGGGCAGGAACGGGTGGGCGGGTGGGGAAGACGGGGAGACGGGTGGCGGGCCGAGGGGCCGCCAGGGTCGGGGCTGGCCGGGGCACCGGGGCAGGAACGGGCGGGTGGGTGGGGAGCATCCCGGCGCGGTAGCGGCGGGACAGGTCGGCGACGGCCCGCAGCCGACGAGGCGGGGCACCGGGGCAGGAGCAGGCGGACCACGGGCCGAGGACCGCCAGGGTCGGGGCTGGCCGGGGCACCGGGGCAGGAACGGGTGGGTGGGTGGGGAGCGTCCCGGCGCGGTAGCGGCGGGGTGGGGGTCGGGCCCGGCAGGTCGGGGGCTGGGGCAAGGGCGGGTGGGTGGGAGAAGCCCGGGCGGGGCTGGTTCCGCGCGGCGGCTCGTGCTGTCACCATGCTCACCCAGGCGTAGGGGGAGGCGCGGATGGCAGAGGTGTTCCTGCGGCGGCTGTCACGTTGGCAGGCGGAGCAGCAACGCGAGGACGTGGCGACCGTGTACACGGCGTGCCACGGACAGGCCGAGCTCCAAAAGCAGGCCCGGCCCCGGAACATGGACCAGGCCCAGGCCCCGGGCCGGGCCCCGGGTCGGGGGCAGGCACCGTACGCGGGCAGCGCGCAGGCCTCGTACACGAGCAGCACGCAGGCCTCGTACGCGGCCACGGGCCGGCCGCAGGCGCCGTACGGGAGCGAGGGGTACGGGCGGGCCGGGTTCCTGGGGCGGTTCGAGCGGCACGTGCAGGAGCGGGACTTCGACATGGTGACGGCGCACTCCGCGAGCGGCCTGGTGGGCTGCCTGTACGGCTACCGCGCGACCACCGACACCCCGGACTTCGCGACGCTGCGCGACGTCCTGCCGCCCGCGGCGACGGGCGCGGCCGCGGCAGGCCGCCTGTTCCTGCTCGTGGAGCTGATGGTGCTGCCGGAGCACCGCCGCAGGCGGGTGGCGACGCGCATGCGGGACCTGCTGCTGGCCCGGCACGGCACGGACGTGGTCGTCACGACGCTCACGGCGGCCGCGGCGGGCGGCGACGGCACCGCGCACGAGGTGCTGCGGGCGTGGTCGTGCACGAAGCTCGGCGAGTTCGGCACGCCGCCGCGGGAGGCCTGGCTGCACCCGGCGTAGGGGTCAGGTCCTGCCGGCCTTGAGGGAGTACATCAGGGGCACGCGCGGGCTGGTGGCCGGGTAGCGGTAGAGCCCGTCGCGCGGTTCGAGCGCGGCGAACCGCCGGAAGAGGGTCACGTCGTGCTCGTGCAGGAAGTCGATGCGCAGGCCCGCCCGCGCGAGGGCCGTGACGACCTCGCCGACGGGGTGCTGCCACTCGACGCTGCGGTTGTGGACGGTGACGGCGTCCCCGTCGGCGTACCCGCCGGGCCCGTCGTCGACCCACGGGTCGCGGGCGAAGTAGTCGTGCTCGATCCGCGTGCCGGTCGCGTCGTCGAGGACGTCCGTGAGGGGGTGGAACTCGGCGAGGTAGAGGAAGCCCCCGGGCGCGACGAGCGAGGCGGCGGTCTCGGCCCAGCGCCGGATGTCGGGCAGCCAGCACAGGGCGCCGACGCCGGTGTAGACGATGTCGTACGCGGAGTCCGGCACGGCCTCGGCGGCGTCGTACACGTCGGCGGCGACGAACGCCGCGCGCTCCTGGGTGAACCCGAGCTCGGCGGCGAGGCCGCGGGCGGCCTCCACGGCGGGTTCGGAGAAGTCGAGGCCGACGACGCGGGCGGCGCCGTGCCGCGCCCAGGAGAGGGTGTCGAGGCCGATGTGGCACTGGAGGTGCAGCAGGGAGCGGCCGGTGACGTCGCCGATCTCGGCCCGTTCGAAGGCGCGCAGCGGGTCCTTGCCCGCGCGGAAAGCGGCGAGGTCGTAGTAGTCGCTGGCCAGGTGGATCGGCACACGCTCGTCCCAGCGCCGCCGGTTGGACTCGCGCCAGCCGGCGGGGTTCGGTGTGTACATGCGCGAAAGTTATCCACAGGCTGGGGACCCTCGCCAGCGGATTGCGGGGAGAGCCAGGCACTATGGGGCCATGAGTGAGACGGGTGAACAGGTGGACGCGGGGGCCGGGCGCGGCGTGGGTGCCGGGGGCGGCGCGGCAGCGGGCCACGGCGGCGCGGCCGGGCGCGGCGCGGCGGCCGGAAGCGGCGCGGGAGCCAGGGGCAGCGCGGAAGTCGGCCGCGGCGCGGCGGCCGGAGGCAGCGCGGGCGCCGAAGACGGCACCGGAGCCGGACGCGAAGCGGCAGCCGGAGACGGCGCGGAAGCCGGGCGCGAAGCGGCAGCCGGAGCCGAGGGCGGCGCGGAAGGTGGGCGTGGCGTGGGTGGTGTCGGGGTGCCCGACTGGGAGAAGCGGTTTCGGGCGCCGCGGGTGTCGCTGCCGGACTGGGCGGAGGACGCCCCGGACCGCTCCCTGTTCGTGTCGAACGCGACGGGGACGTACGAGCTGTACGCCTGGGACCGGGCGACGGGCGCCCAGCGCCAGGTCACCGACCGGGCGAACGGCACGACGGACGGCCTGCTCTCCCCGGACGGCCGCTGGATCTGGTGGTTCGACGACAAGGACGGCGACGAGTTCGGCGTCTGGCGCCGCCAGCCCTTCACCGGCGGCGCCGACGAGGCCGCCGTGCCCGGCCTCGCCCCCTCGTATCCGGCCGGGCTCGCCCTCGGCCGGGACGGCCGCACGGTCGTGGTGGGCCGCTCCACGGACGAGGACGGCTCGACGGTGCACGTCGTCGGCCCCGACGCGGCCCCGGGCGCCGAGCCCGTCGAGATCTACCGCCACCGCGAGTCCGCGGGCGTCGGCGACCTCTCGCACGACGGCTCCCTGATCGTCGTCGAGCACACGGAGCACGGCGACGCGATGCACTCCGCGCTGCGCGTCCTGCGCCTGGACGGCTCGGTGGTCGCCGACCTGGACGACACCAAGGGCGGCGAGGTCGAGCTCGGCCTGGAGTCCCTCGGCTTCGCGCCGGTGGAGGGCGACACCCGGCTGCTCGTCGGGCACCAGCGCCGGGGCCGCTGGGAGCCCATGCTGTGGGACGTGGCCTCGGGCGAGGAGACGGACCTGGCCCTCGACCTGCCCGGCGACGTGTCGGCGGAGTGGTATCCCGACGGCTCGGCGCTGCTCGTCGCGCACGGCTTCGAGGCCCGCGGCGACCTGTGGCGGTTCGACCTGGCCACGCGCGAGCTGACCCGCGTGGAGACCCCGCGCGGCTCGGTGTCCGGCGCGACGGCCCGCCCGGACGGCACCGTGGAGTACATGTGGTCGTCGGCCGCCGAGCCGCCCGTCCTGCGCTCCACCTCCGGCCGGGTCGTCCTGGACCCGCCCGGCGCGAAGGCGCCCGCCTCGGTGCCGGTGGAGGACGCGTGGGTGGAGGGCCCCGGCGGCCGCATCCACGCCCTGGTGCAGCGGCCCGCGGGAGCCGAGGGCCCGCTGCCCACGGTCTTCGAGGTGCACGGCGGCCCCACCTGGCACGACAGCGACGCCTTCGCGGCGGGCCCCGCCGCCTGGGTCGACCACGGGTACGCGGTGGTGCGGGTCAACTACCGCGGCTCCACGGGGTACGGCCGGGCGTGGACCGACGCCCTCAAGCACCGCGTCGGCCTCATCGAGCTGGAGGACATCGCGGCGGTGCGCGAGTGGGCCGTCGCCTCCGGCCTCGCGGACCCGGAGCGGCTCGTCCTGTCCGGCGGCTCCTGGGGCGGCTATCTCACGCTCCTCGGCCTCGGCACCGAGCCCGACGCCTGGGCGCTCGGCCTCGCCGCGGTCCCCGTCGCGGACTACGTGACGGCGTACCACGACGAGATGGAGGCCCTGAAGGCGATGGACCGCACCCTGTTCGGCGGCACGCCGGAGGAGGTGCCCGAGCGCTTCGAGGCCTCGTCCCCGCTGACGTACGTGGACGCGGTCAAGGCCCCGGTCTACATCTCCGCCGGGGTGAACGACCCCCGCTGCCCCATCCGCCAGGTGGAGAACTACGTGGACCGCCTCGCCCAGCGCGGCGCGGTCCACGAGGTGTACCGCTACGAGGCGGGCCACGGCTCCCTGGTCGTCGACGAGCGCATCAAGCAGGTCGCCCTGGAGCTGGACTTCGCCGCCCGCCACCTGCGCTAGCCCGCGCGGGGCGCCCCGGGGGAAGCCGTCCCCGCGGCGCCCCGTACCGTGGAGGGCGTGTACCGGTTCCTGCTGACCCCCCGCTGGTGGGGGATCAACGTCTTCGTCGCGCTGGCCATCCCGCTGTGCCTGTTCATGGGCTCCTGGCAGCTCGGCCGCTTCGAGGACCGCGTCCAGGACCACGAGGACGCCAAGGAGCAGTCCGCCGTCGACACGAGCGCGAAGGCGCGGCCGCTGGCCGGGCTGCTGCCCGTGAACCGCGAGACGTCGGGCGAGCGGACGACCGCCACCGGCCGTTACGGCAAGCAACTCCTCGTGCCGGACCGGACGTTGGACGAGAAGAGCGGGTACTACGTCCTCACGCTGCTGCGCACCGAGGGCGGCAAGTCGCTGCCCGTCGTGCGCGGCTGGCTGCCCGGCAAGGCCGACACGGGCCGGGCGCCCGCGCCGCCTAAGGGCGAGGTCACCGTCACCGGCGCGCTCCAGGCCTCGGAGAGCCCCAGCTCGGACGGCGCCCGGACGGCGGGCGGCCTGCCCACCGGCCAGGTCGGCATGATCAGCGCGGCGTCGCTCGTGAACATCGTCCCGGACGACGTGTACGACGCCTGGGTCACGCTCGACAAGGGCACCGACGGCCTGCGGCCGGTCCCGGCGGCCGCGCCGGAGGACTCGGGCCTGGACATCAAGGCGTTCCAGAACCTGGGCTACACGGGCGAGTGGTTCGTGTTCGCGGGGTTCGTGGTGTTCATGTGGTTCCGGCTGTTCCGGCGCGAGCGGGAGTTCGCCCGGGACGCCGAGCTGGGCCTCACACCGGAGCCCGAGGCACCGGAACCCGAGGCTCCGCAGCCGTCCACGACCTGAGCCCCGCTTCTGGGGCCCTGCGGCCCTCGCGGGGGCCGCGCCCGAAACCGCGGGAGGCCCTTGGGGCGGGCCCGGCCGAGGGCCCGGCGCGCTACTGCGCCGGGAGCACCCCGGTCTTGTACACCGTGCCCGAGCACGCGTTCAGCACCGTCGCGTCCGCCGACGGGGCGCCCGGCTCCGCCGTGAGGGACACCGCGACGCTGCCGTCCTTGGTGCCGTCCTCGCGGATCAGCTGGGGGGTCACGCCGCCGGTGTCACCGGTGCCGCCCTCCGAGCCGTTGCCGCCCGCGCCGCCCTCGGACGGGGACGGGTTCGGCGTGGGCTCGCCGCCGTCGGACGGGCACTGCGCCGAGGGCACCCAGGCGAAGCGCACCTCGTAGGAGGCGCCGGGCTTGAGGACGAGGGAGCTGGCCTCCTGGGCCGGGTCGGGCAGGCCCGTGCCGTCGCCCGGGGTGTGGTCGACCACGTTGACGGCGGAGGGGCTGGCCGCGCCCTGGGCGGTGGCGGCCACGGCGCCCGCGTTCTCCACGGTGCAGCTGCTGCCGGAGACGTTGGCGACGCGGAAGGTGCCGTAGACCTTGCCCTCGGAGTCGGCGGCCCCCACGGAGCCGGAGGCGCCGAGCTGGGTGGCGTCACAGGCGGGCGAGCTCACGGCGTCGGTGCCGTGGTCGTCGGGCTCGGTGCCCCCGGTGGCGCCGCCGCGGCCCGTCTCGCCCTTGTCCTTGCTGCCCTTCTCCTTGCCCTTGCCGCCCTTGTCCTTGTCGTCCTTCTTCTCTTTCTTCTCCTTGCCGCCCCCGGTCTCCTTGCCGGGGCGGTCGGGGTCCTTGCCCTCGGTGCTGCCGCCCTGGCTGTGCTGGCTGCTGCCCGCACCCGCGATGGACGGCCGCGCGTCGGAGTCGCCCGACGAGCGGGTGACGTGCACGAGCGCGGGCACGGCGGTGGCCGCGAAGAGGACGACGGCGGCCGCGCCGACGAAGGCCTGGCGCTTGCGGGCCCGGCGCGCGGGCACCGCGTGCCGGAGCCGGTCCAGGGCGGCGTCCCCCGGCTCGATGTCCTCGACGGCGGTGCGCAGCATCCGCCGCAGCGCCAGCTCGTCGTCGGCGAGACCGCCGGGCACGTCGGGGTCACCGGGGCCGCTGAAACCGCCGGAGCCGCCGGGGCCGCCGAGCGGTGCGGTGCCGCCGCCGAGGGCGGTCAGCCGCCCGAGCCCGCGCAGCTGCTCCGTGACGTCCGGTACGTCGTGTCCGTGGTCGGGGCGGTCGCCGTCGCCCGGCCCGTGCTTCACCGTGTCGTTCCCAGCGTCGTGCTCGTGCTCGTGGTGCTTGCCCATGTCGCCCGCTCCGCTCATGCCGGGGCCTCCATGGCGACCCGCAGGGCGGCGATGCCGCGCGAGCCGTAGGCCTTGACCGAGCCGAGCGATATGCCGAGGGTCTCGGCGACCTGGGCCTCGGTCATGTCCGCGAAGTACCGCAGGACGAGGACCTCGCGCTGGCGGCGCTGCAGCCCGCGCATGGCCTTGATCAGCTCGTCGCGCTCCAGCTGGTCGTACGCGCCCTCCTCGGCGCTCGCCATGTCGGGCATCGGCTTGGTGAGGAGCTTCAGGCCGAGGATGCGCCGGCGCAGCGCGGACCGGGAGAGGTTCACCACGGTCTGGCGCAGATACGCGAGGGTCTTCTCGGGGTCGCGGACGCGCTTGCGCGCGGAGTGGACGCGGATGAACGCCTCCTGCACGACGTCCTCGCAGGATGCGGTGTCGTCGAGGAGCAGGGCGGCGAGACCGAGCAGCGACCGGTAGTGGGCGCGATAGGTCTCGGTGAGGTGGTCGACGGTGGTGCCCGCGGTCACGGCCACCTCATCGCCCTCGCGCTGCGTCGGAATGCGGGCGGGCCGCGTCACGGGCATGGGGGCGATCACCGGCATGCCGCCGGGTACGCGAGGACGGCGGGACGGTCGCAGTGCCGCCGCTCCGCTCGCGGTGAATTCGAGTACCTCTGCCACGCCTGTTGGACACGCTTCCCCCCATCAGGGTTGTACGCGTCAGGCATGGCGTTCGGCATCGCGGGCGCGACGTGCCTCACAGGCACCGCTCTCCACGGTGCGTCAAAAGCCCCCATGCGTACCAGCTCTTCCCCTATGCCCCAATTGCTTTTCGCAGCGTTCCGGCCGCCCTCCGGAGGGCGACGGCGAAGACGCCTGCGCCGCCCGGTCGGTTGCAGGGACCGGAAGCCGAATCTTCGAACGCGCGGACGCCCCAGTTCAAGCGGTCTGGACCAGAGACAGGACACAGAACTTACACAGGTCCTACAGGGTGCTCCGCTTCGGGGAGCCTTTCGGGCAGCCCGGTCTGCCCCCGCGGACCGCCCCTCGGGGAACGCCGGTCAGCCGCCCGGGAACTCCCCCGCCACCAGCTCCGCGATCTGCGCCGTGTTCAGGGCGGCGCCCTTGCGCAAGTTGTCCCCGCACACGAAGAGTTCGAGCGCGGCCGGGTCGTCCAGGGCGCGCCGGAGCCGGCCGACCCACGTGGGGTCGGTGCCGACGGCGTCGGCGGGCGTCGGGAACTCACCGGCGGCCGGGTCGTCGAACAGGACGACCCCGGGTGCGGTGGCGAGGATCTCGCGGGCCCGCGCGACGGTCACCTCGCGCTCGAAGCGCGCGTGGACCGTCAGCGAGTGCGTCGTGACGACCGGCACCCGTACGCACGTCACCGCGACCTTCAGGTCCGGCAGGCCGAGGATCTTCCGGGACTCGTCCCGGACCTTCATCTCCTCCGAGGACCAGCCGTCCTCGCGTACGGAGCCGACCCAGGGCACCACGTTCAGCGCGACGGGCTCCGGGAAGGGCCCGGTGTCGTCCCCGACGGCGCGGCGCAGATCGCCGGGCCCGGTGCCGAGGTCGCTGTCCGCGACGAGCCTGAGCTGGCGCCGCAGCGTGTCGACGCCGTCCCGCCCGGCCCCGCTGACCGCCTGGTACGACGAGACCACGAGCTCCCGCAGGCCGAACTCGGCGTGCAGGGCGCCGAGCGCCACGATCATCGAGAGGGTGGTGCAGTTCGGGTTGGCGATGATGCCGCGCGGCCTGAGGCGCGCGGCGTGCGGGTTGACCTCCGGCACGACCAGGGGGACGTCCGGGTCGAGGCGGAAGGCGGCGGAGTTGTCGACCACGACGACGCCCCGCGAGGCGGCGACGGGCGCCCACTGGGCCGCCACCTCGTCGGGCACGTCGAACATGGCGACGTCGACGCCCTCGAAGACGTCCTCGCTCAGCGCGAGGACCTCGACCTCCTCCCCGCGCACGGCCAGCTTGCGGCCGGCCGAGCGCGGGGAGGCGACGAGTCTGATCTCGCCCCAGATGTCGGCGTGCTGCGACAGGATCTGGAGCATCACCGCGCCGACGGCCCCGGTCGCCCCGACGACCGCGAGCGTCGGCTTGCGGTTCATCGCCCGGTGCCTCCATAGACCACGGCCTCGTCCGAGTCGGAGTCGAGGCCGAAGGCGGTGTGCACGGCGCGCACGGCCTCGTTGACGTCCTCGGCGCGGGTGACCACGGAGATGCGGATCTCGGAGGTGGAGATCAGCTCGATGTTCACGCCCGCGTCCGTCAGGGCCTCGAAGAACGTGGCGGTGACGCCGGGGTTCGTCTTCATGCCCGCGCCGACCAGGGAGATCTTCGCGATCTGGTCGTCGTAGCGCAGCGAGTCGAAGCCGACGCCCGCCTTCGTCTTCTCCAGGGCGTCGATGGCCTTGCGGCCCTCGGCCTTGGGCAGCGTGAAGGAGATGTCGGTGAGGCCCGTCGCGGCGGCCGACACGTTCTGGACGATCATGTCGAGGTTGATCTCGGCGTCGGCGACGGCGCGGAAGATCGCGGCGGCCTCGCCCGGCTTGTCCGGCACGCCGACGACCGTGATCTTGGCCTCGGACGTGTCGTGCGCGACACCAGAGATGATCGCCTGCTCCACCTTGCGGTCCCCTTGCGGTTCGTTGCTGACCCACGTGCCCTGCAGCCCACTGAAGGAGGACCGCACGTGGATCGGGATGTTGTAACGGCGCGCGTACTCCACACAGCGGTGGAGCAGCACCTTGGACCCGGAGCTGGCCAGCTCCAGCATGTCCCCGAAGCTGATCCAGTCGATCTTCCGGGCCTTCTTCACGACGCGCGGGTCGGCGGTGAAGACGCCGTCCACGTCCGTGTAGATCTCGCAGACCTCCGCGTCGAGCGCGGCGGCGAGGGCGACGGCGGTGGTGTCGGACCCGCCGCGCCCCAGGGTCGTGATGTCCTTCTTGTCCTGGCTCACGCCCTGGAACCCGGCGACGATGGCGATGTTGCCCTCGTCGAGCGCGGTCCGGATGCGGCCCGGCGTCACATCGATGATCCGGGCTTTGTTGTGGACCGAGTCGGTGATGACACCGGCCTGGCTGCCCGTGAACGACTGGGCCTCGTGGCCCAGGTTTTTGATCGCCATGGCCAGCAGGGCCATGGAGATCCGCTCTCCGGCGGTCAGCAGCATGTCGAATTCGCGCCCGGCAGGGATCGGTGACACCTGCCCGGCAAGATCGATCAACTCATCCGTCGTGTCACCCATCGCCGACACCACGACGACCACCTGGTGGCCGTTCTTCTTGGCGTCGACGATGCGCTTGGCGACCCGCTTGATGCCCTCGGCATCGGCTACGGAGGAGCCTCCGTACTTCTGCACGACAAGGCCCACGTGCGCTCCTCGCTCAGTTACGTCTCTTCCCGCCTGTGGCGGTCGGCTCAGTCTAACGAGCGGCCGAATTCAGCCCCGGGAGTATCAGATCGTGAGATGTCCCGCTCACGCCTTGATCACCCGGCGGCTCCCTGTCCTCCGGCCGCTCCGAAAACTCCACTGCCCGCTCCGGAGCGGAGCACTCCGCAAAGTGGGGTGGGTCACAGGGGCGCGCGGGGCCACTGAGGGGGCTCTGCCTCAGTCGGCGTACTCCTTGAGCTTCTCCGTGTCGAGGGCGAAGCCGACGGGGTCGGGCAGCTCGACGGTCTCTCCGAAGGACCGCCTGATCACGCTGCGGTACGTACCGCCCTTCGGCTCGGCGTGCACGATGAGCTCGCTGCTCTCGCGGTCGACGAGCAGGTACACGGGGATGCCCGCGGCGGCGTAGGCGCTGGGCTTCTCGACGCGGTCGCGCTGGTCGGCGTCGCGGTCGTGCGAGGTCACCTCTACTGTCATGAGCACTCCCTCAGGGGAGGCCCATTCGCCTTCCTGGCCGACGAAGTGGTCCAACGGCGCCAGAGCCCCGTCCGCACGGGCACGCCCGCTCCGGTACGTCGGAATCCTGAGCCCCTGCTCCGGGTAGAGGGCCAGCTCCGGCCGATGCTGCATGCACTGCCGCAGCAGCCACATGACGATGGCCCCGTGAAGCTGATCCGGCACGGGCTTGACCTCCACTTTGCCGTTGATGAATTCGAGCGCCACCGTCTCGGGCGCCACGCGGGCGAGTTCCTCGAAGTCCTCGACCGACATCTGCGAACGCTCCTCGGAGCTGGGGGTCATGGCGTCGCCTCCTCGACTCCATGGTGCCCGCACCGGCGCGTACGGCACGCTCATCCGCGACTCTTGGGCGCGAAGCCCGCCGCGAGCCGCACCTCGTCGGCGCGCAGGGGCACGGCCTCCGGCCGGGTCGGGGCCGCCAGGAAGGTGTCCGGGACCACGCCGGGGACGACCTGGTCCGGCTCCTCCGCCAGGCACTCCGCGCGGCAGTCCGCGCAGAGGCCGTTGACCAGCTCCGTGGTCGTCTCCGGCTCCTCGCAGAGGCCGCAGATCATCACCGCGCGGGTGACGCGGGCCCGGAGCCGGGTCTTGCCCGGCGCCTTGGGCAGCTTGGGGGGCATCTTGTTCTCCAGTCTGTTGCGGGTGAGGCCGCCCGGGTTGGTGACGGCTTCGGGCAGGCCAGTGGTCAGGGCCTCGGTGATGTCGGTCGGGGTCGCACCCCGCGCCAGCCACTCGGCGGCGAGGGGTTCCAGTGCCCGGCAGTCGCGCTCGGACAGGGCGAGCCGCCGGTCCGCCGCGCGGAGCCGGGCGAGGGTGTCGCGGGCCGCGCCGGCCTCCGGCTCGGGTTCTGGCGCCGGCTCGGGCTCAGCTTCCGTTGCGGTTTCCTCGTCCACCCGTGCCAGACCCGGCCTGTACTGGTCCGTCACGTCCCGCCCGTGCCGCTCCCGCACGAACTCCGCCCACCACTCCGGGGACCTGGGCTCCCGCGACCAGTACGTCCTGGTCACCCACCGCATGGAGTTGTCCTCGACGGTGAGGTGTTCCTTGATCCAGCGCAGGTGGCCCGCCTCGATCAGGCGGCCCATCGACGTACGGACGGCCTGCTGGCCGTAGCGGGGGTGCTCGGCGGCGATGGCCTTGTGACCCATCGCCGCGCCAACAGCGATGAAGGTCGCGATCTCCGCGTCGCGTGCGCTCAGGTGTGCGAAGTCGGCTTCGCTGTGCGGGGTTTCGTCACCCGCGTGACGTTTGCCGTAGCCCGTCTTGGCCATTGGGTGGGACGGGGACGGCAGGGCGGGATTAAGCTGTGAGTAAGCCACGATCGACTGCTTCTCGATTCGTCGGACTAGGCCCTGGTACCGGTGCGCCAACACCGGCCGGGGCCGTTTCTTTGCCGCGAACCTAGGGCGGCTTTACGTTCCGACGCAAGCTGACCACGGAACGTCACCCTGACGGGTGACGCTCCGTTCAACTCCCTTAGGGGATGGGTTGGTTGGGTCTCACTTCAACCAACCAGACCCAGGGGAAGAGCTCGGATCCCGGAGCTTGAGCCCCGGGCCGAGCTGCGGAAACGAAGGGCTTCCCGATGGCCACGGCGGGGCTGCGGGCTAGCGGACGGCAGGGTTCGCGGACGGGGGGCCGGTCTGCTCCACCACCTCGGCCAGACTGCTCCGGACACTCCCTGTCAGCCCGTGCCCGTCGCCCAGCGCCCGGACGCAGACGTCCAGCGTCCGCTCGAGCAGCGCGATCGCTCGCGCCGGGTCGCCCGCCGCCTGGTGGACGCGGGCGAGGTGCAGCTGCGACCGCAGCGCGTCCGGGTGTTCTCCGCCCAGCGTCCGCGCGCGATCGGCGACCGTCTGCTCCAGCAGGGCCACCGCGCGCTCCAGGTCTCCCGCGGCCTCACAGCAGTACGCGACGTTGCTGCGCACGACATGGGTGAAGGGGTGATCGCAGCCGAGCACGCGCACGCAGTCGTCCAGCGTCTCCTCGAACATCGGGGCCGCACGCGCCAATTGCCCCGAGAGGAGGTACGCGTCCGCGAGATTGTTGCGCGAGAGCAGGGTGCTCAGATGGTCGGAGCCCAGGAGGCGCGTGCGGTCGGACAGGTTGCGCTCGTGCAGCGGGGTCGCCCGCTCCAGGTCCCCCGCCGACTGATAGGCACTCGCGAGGTTGTTCCGCACGATGAGCGTGTGCGGATCGTCGTCGCCGCTCACTTCGATCCGGGCCGTCAGCGTCCGCTCCAGCAGCGCGATCGCCTCGTCCAGGTCCCCCGCCGCCTCGTACGCGCTCGCGAGGTTGTTGTAGGCGGTCAACGTGCTGGTGTGCTTCTCGCCGAACAGGCGGGACGAAGCGTCCACGGAGCGGTGCAGGAGTGCGATGGCCCGGCCCCGCTGCCCCTGACCCGCCAGGTACTGCGCCCACTCGTTGAGGGCGAAGTCCGTGTCCTCGGTGTCGTCGGCGGGGTCGACCGCGTCCAGCAGGGCTTCGACGTGCGGCAGCAGGCGCCGCCAGCCGGGCCAGCCCGCGACGTTGAGGCGCGGGTCGAACGGCAGGAAGTGCCGCAACGCCGCTGCCGCCCCGTCCCGCGCCCGGGTGATCCGCTCCGGTGCCCGGTGCGGGTCCTCGGGTGAGACCGTGCGCGCCACCCGCTGGACGAGGCGGTGCACGCCCAGCGTCCCCCGGCCCAGCACGATCAGGTTGTAGTCGGCGAGCAGCCCCAGGAGTTGGGCCAGGTCCAGCTCGTCCTCGGCCAGCTTCGTGAACAGTTCCCGGGGGATCTCCGTGGGCGCGTACCACGCGGCCATGCGCAGGAGGTCCACGGCGCGGGGGTCCGTAGCGTGCACGGCGTCGAGGGTGATGCGCCAGATCCGGGCCACGGTCCGCATCGGGTCCGTACCGCCGGGCGCGGCGGCCGTCGTGCGCTCCGGATACCGCCGGAGCATGAGCCGGTACTCCCCCAGCGTGCTCCCGGTCTGCGCGACGAAGGCTCCCGCCTGTTCCAACGCCAGGGGCAGATGGCCGAGTTCCTCGGCGAGGGCCCGTGCCTCGGCCTCGGCCTCGCCGTCGTCCGTCAGCCGGGCGAGGAGGTCGAGCGACGCGCCTTCGTCCAGGACCGGCAGGGCGATCGGGGCACCCGGCCAGCCGCTCCGGTAACGACTGGTGATCAAGTACCTTCCTGAGGAGCGCAGTTGCCCCGTCACCGTCGCCACGTCCTCGGGCCGCTCCACGTTGTCGAACACCAGGAGCCAGCCCGGGTGCGTCTGGAGCCAGCCGACGGCCCAGTCCGCGGCCTGGGTGGTGGTGAGGTCCGAGGCGGCGGCCCCCTGGACGCGCAGGGCGAGGGCAGCGAGACTCGCCTCGATCAGATCGGGGCTGTCCGAGCGGATCCACCACACCAGGCGGTACGTCCCCACGTGCGCGTGGGCGTAGTGCAACGCCAGGGTCGTCTTGCCGACGCCGCCCAGGCCGTGCAGCGTCTGCGTGATGGTCTGGGAGTCGGCGGCCAGGGACCGCTCCAGCTCGGCGAGCACGTCCGCACGGCCCACGAAGTGGCGGGACGGCAGCTCGGGGAGGTTGTTGAGTCCGGGCGGGACCTCGATGCCGTACGCCGTACGCGCGGGCGGCACCTCCGCGGTCAGGGGCTCCAGGAGCAGCTCGCCCACCGCCCGCGCGAAGCCGGGCCGGGCCGCGAGCGACTCCACCGACACCGCCGTGAGCTGGTTCGCCTCGTAGTCCCGGGCCCGGTCCGTGGTGAGGACGCCGATCAGCCGCCCCTGCGCGAACAGGGCGGCACCGGAAGCCCCGGCCCAGCGCCCCTCCCCCTTGCTCGGCGCGGCGACTCCGTCGACGTACACCGTGATCACGCCGTGCGCCTTCAGCCCCGTCAGGGTCTCGACGTGCCCGCGGACCTCCTTCGTGTCCCGGACGCCGTCTCGTACCTCCGAGCGGGGAAAGCCGACGGCCAGACACGAGAGCCTGCCCTCCGTCGGGGGAGCCGCTCCGCCGACGCGGCCCCATCTCACCGGCTCGCCTCCCGGTGGCGGCGGGCACCCACCCACGAGCCGGACCAGTGCCGCGTCCGGGGCGTCGGCCTCCACGACCGGCCAGAGCACCTCGGCCCGCGCCCACGCCTCGCCCCCGAGGAGCCTGACCTCCACCTGCCCGGCGCCGTGCACGTTGTGGAGTGCCGTCAGGACCAGGTGGTCCGCGACGAGGTAGCCGGAGCCGGACAGGCCCGCCTCCGGGTTCCACAGCTCGACGACCCGTCGTACGTCCATCGCGCGCTACCGAGGGCGCCCCTGGGCGTCAGGGTCGCCGATGACGCGGTCCTCGCCCGCGTCGTCCACCGGCTGGAGGGTCACCTTGAGGCGGTGGGTCGTGCCGGTCGAGCGGGATCCCTTCGCCTCCGCCCCGAAGGGGAGCACGAAGACCTTCGCCCGTGCCTCACCCTCCTTGCGGACGTCGACGGCGAACTCCAGCTCCACGGGGCCGGTGCGGAACCGCACGGTCTCGTCCCGGCCCGCTTCCTCCGCCCGGAGCAACTCCGCGCGCACCGCGCCGATCGCCTCCGCGAGCCCCGCCCAGGATGTCTCGTCCGCCACCAGCAAGCCCCCTCACCACACGGCAGTAGGGCGCAGCGTAACGCCACGCGCCGCCCGGGGGCCCGGGAAGCGGGCTACTGGACGGGCCGCAGGCCCAGTGGGCCGGCGATCTCCTCGGCCATGACCTTGCCCGCGGCCTCCTCCAGGGTCTCGTCCGTGAGGTCCTGGTCGGTGTCGAGGCCGTTGAGGTCCTCCAGGGGCTGGTTCAGCCGGACGTGGGCGACCAGGGACTGGAGGGCGCGCAGGGACGCCGACGCCGTGGAGCCCCAGTTGGAGAAGTAGGAGAACTGCCACCACCACAGGGCCTCCGTGGTGCGGCCCTCGCGGTAGTGGGCCAGGCCGTGGCGGAGGTCGGTGACGACGTCGGCCAGGTCGTCGGAGATGCGGCAGGCGACCGGGGCCTTGCGCGGCTCGTAGGGGTCGAAGACCTCGGAGTAGACGTCGATCGGGTCGAGCAGGACGGCCAGGCGCTCGCGCAGCTCGTCCACGTCGCCCTCCGGGCCCAGGTCCGGCTCGTAGCGCTCGTCGGGGACGATGTCCTCGTGCGCGCCGAGGCGGCCCCCGGCCAGGAGCAGCTGGGAGACCTCCAGGAGGAGGAAGGGGACGGCCGAGTCCGGCTCGGCGCCCCGGGCGACCTCCGTGACCGCGACGATGAAGCTCTCGATCTGGTCGGAGATCTGGACCGCGAAGTCGTCCGGGTCCTGGGACGCGGCGTGCACCAGCGTCTTCGGCTGCGGCTCAGGTGACTTAGACATCTAGGAGTCGTCTCCCCTCGAAAGCGCGGCCCAGGGTGACCTCGTCCGCGTATTCCAGATCTCCCCCGACAGGGAGTCCGCTGGCCAGGCGGGTGACCTTCAGGCCCATCGGCTTGATCATGCGCGCGAGGTACGTCGCCGTGGCCTCGCCCTCCAGGTTCGGGTCCGTCGCCAGGATCAGCTCGGTGACCGTGCCGTCGGCGAGGCGCGCGAGGAGTTCCCGTATGCGCAGGTCGTCGGGGCCCACGCCCTCGATGGGGCTGATGGCGCCGCCGAGCACGTGGTACCGGCCCCGGAACTCGCGGGTCCGCTCGATCGCCACGACGTCCTTGGGCTCCTCGACCACACAGATGACCGAGGGGTCCCTGCGGGGGTCGCGGCAGATCGCGCAGAGCTCCTCCTGCGCCACGTTCCCGCAGGTCGCGCAGAAGCGGACCTTCTCCTTCACCTCCAGGAGGGCATGCGCCAGACGCCGGACGTCCGTCGGCTCCGCCTGGAGGATGTGGAAGGCGATCCGCTGCGCGCTCTTGGGACCGACGCCGGGCAGCCTGCCCAATTCGTCGATGAGGTCCTGGACCACGCCTTCGTACAACGGACTGCCTTTCCTGCGGGTTTCCGGGGTCAGTGTTCGGGTGTCAGGGGGCTTTGATACGTACCGTAGTTGGCCGCCGGGCGACCTGGAAGGTAACGGCGATTAGAACGGCAGGCCGGGGATGCCGCCGCCGCCCAGGCCCTGCGCGAGCGGGCCGAGCTTCTGCTGCTGGAGCGCCTGCGCGTTCTCGTTCGCCGCGTGCACGGCGGCCACGACCAGGTCCGCGAGGGTCTCCGTGTCCTCGGGGTCGACCGCCTTCGGGTCGATCACGAGGGCGCGCAGCTCACCGGAGCCGGTGACCGTGGCCTTGACGAGGCCGCCGCCCGCCTGGCCTTCGACCTCGGTGCGCGCCAGCTCCTCCTGCGCCGTCGCGAGGTCCTGCTGCATCTTCTGGGCCTGCTGGAGCAGCTGCTGCATGTTGGGCTGTCCACCACCGGGGATCACGATCAGCTCCTGGTGTCGGTCGAGTGCGTACGACGTGCTTGTCGGGCGGGTTGACGCCTGGCACGAGCCTACGTGGTGACGGAGGCGAGCGCCCCGGCACTCCCGGCGGCACTCTTTCGGGTGAGATCGACGGTGCTCCTATACCTGATCAAGCACCCCTTCCAGGAGGAAAAGCCGTGAAAACGGCCGCATAGCCACCCATTGGGCGGTAGGACTTGTGCTCGCGCAGAGGCACCGTCCATTACGTTGCGTCACTTATGCGGAACTTATGCGGAAGCCGAGGGAGTGCCGGGTGAGCCACCACCAGCCGGAGATGCAGCCTGAGGGGGTGCCCCATGGGCACGAGGCAGGGGCGGGGGCGCCGGGCGGCGCGGGTGGCGGGCTCGGGGGTGCCCCGGGCGGCCGGGAGTTTCCCACGGGCGACTGGGGCGAGCCCGCGGCGCGGCTCGACGAGCTGTACCGGTGGGTGGAGCGGGGTGCGCTCGACACCGCCGGGTGGTACCTGCGCGACCGCGTCCGCAAGCGGCGCGGGGCCCGGATCCTGCGGGGCGGTGCCGCGCTCGGGGCGCTCGGGGCCGGGGTGCTGCCGCTCCTCGACCTCGTCGGGGCGGCGGGGGGCGTGGCCACGTGGGGATTCGTTTCGCTGCTCGCGGGGGTCGCGTGCGTGGGGTGCGACCGGTACTTCGGGTTCACGTCCGGGTGGATGCGGGACGTCGCCACCGCGCAGGCCGTGCAGCGGCGGTTGCAGGTGCTGCAGTTCGACTGGGCGTCGGAGAGCGTGCGGGAGGTGCTCGGGCCGACGGAGGGGACCGCGAGCGAGGCGGCGGAGCGGTGCCTCGGGGTGCTGCGGAGGTTCTCCGACGACGTGACCGAGCTGGTGCGGGCCGAGACCGTGGACTGGATGGTGGAGTTCCGCGCGGGGGCCGCGCCGCTCGCCATGCAGACCGGCGGGGGCGGGGCCGTGCCGGGCCCCGCCCGCGAGCCCGGCGCGGCCCCCGGCCGCTTCCCCCTGCCGCCCGGGGCCCGGCCGAACATGCCGCGCCAGCGGCCGCCGGAGCCGCGCTGAGGCGAGGGCCCCACACGGCGCGGTGATCCGCCGCGGCAGCGGCACGGCCGGCGGCTAGCTGTAGATGATCATTGAGCCCTGGGCCAGGCTCCGGGTCGTGGCCGCGTGGAGGCCGAGCCACACGTGGCGTTCCCGGGCGAACGGGCTGGAGTCGTGGGGCGGCGGCGGAGCCGGTTCCTCCAGGGTCGTGGGGGACCGGGGCGGGGCCGGGGGCAGCGGCGGGTTCGCGGGGTCTATGCCGAGGGACGGCGCCACGAACTCCAGCTCGCGCAGGAGCGCGTGGGAGGAGCCGAGCGGGCCCCCGCCCGCGAGCAGCTCGTCGTTGGCGAGGGGCGCGGGGAAGTCCACGGGCACGTACGCCCCGGCGTGGTCGTAGTGCCACACCAGGTGCGACTGCTGGGCGGTCGCGTCGAACATCTCCAGGAGCTGTTCGTAGTCCCCGCCGAGCTCGTCGACCGGAGTGACCTCAAGGCCGCAGACGCGCAGCAGGTACGCGCGCCGCAGGAAGTGCAGCGCGTCGTAGTCGAAGCCCGCGACCGGTGCCACGTCGCCGGACAGGCCCGGCATGTACGCGTAGACGGGGATCGTCGGCAGCCCCGCCTCGGTCAGCGCCTTGTCGTACGCGGCGAGTTCCTCCGCGAAGGGGTTGTCGGGGCTGTGGCACAGCACATCGACGAGCGGGACGAGCCACAAGTCGCAGGCCAAGAAGGGCTCCTCGGGTCAGAACGTCGAACGTCGGACGACGCGGGGGTTCGGACGGGTCGGGTGGGGGGTCGGTCGCGCGGTCGGGACGGACAGGAAGCACGGGCCGGACAGGAAGGCCGGGACGGACAGGAAGAGTGCGGGTGGACGAGGTGGCGGGCCGGGGGCGGACAGGTGGTGGACGGGCGTGCGGGGGCGCACGCGGGGGTCGGCTACCGTGCGTGTTGTTCCCGCAGCGTAGTGGCAGCGGGGCCGCTCGTACTCCCCCCTTGCACGTCCCAGATCCACACCCCGTCTACCCACTTTCCGCGCTGTCCAAGAAGATCGTCGAGCGTGCTGCGCAGCGCCGCGTCGGCGGCCTGCGGGGCGAGCACGACGACGCCCGCGTTCCAGTACCGCAGGTCCTCGCGCACGGCCCGCCGCCAGGCGTCCGTGGCCCGCACGGCGCGGCCGGTGCCCCGGATGTCGCGCAGCAGGTTGGAGGTGTTGCGGGGCGGGGCGCCGTAGATGCCGACGCGGTCCAGGCCCCAGGGCCCGTTGAAGTACCCGCCGGGGAGCCGGAAGCCCAGGCCCGCGGTGGTCTGCCAGTGCAGCGCCTCCGCGTAGCCGGGGTCGGGCAGCGGCACCGGGACGAGTGTCTCCCCCGCCGCCGTGTCGACGTACCGCTTCCAGGTGCCGTCGGCGATGAACGCCGGGACCTCGATCCGGTCCACGGCCTTCAGGGGCAGCGGCACGAGGGGCAGCAGGGCGGCGGCGACCGCGCCGAGGCCCGCGTACCGCAGGACGGCGGCCCGGGTGCGGCCCGTGGCCGGGGCCCACGCGGGGACCCACGCCGGGGCCCGCCGGGTCCGCTCCACGAGCCCCTCGATCGCGAGCGCGACGAGCATGCCGAGCGCCGGAGCGCACACCATCGCAACGCGCCCCTCGATGACCGACTCGAACAGCGGCCGGTCGGAGAGGAGGGCCCACGGACCCGGCAGGACCACGTCCGTCAGCGGGATCCGGAACTTCGGGCCCAGGGACAGGAACGCCGCCGCGACCGCGGTGAACGCGAGCGCCTTGACCGCGGGGCGCCGCCACAGCCACACCGTGATCGCGAGGGCGAGGACGACCAGCGGCCAGCCGTAGAAGGCGTTCTGCTCGGTCGGGTTCATCGAGAGCGAGGCGGCGGTGTCCGCGTCGCCCGCGAGGGAGCGCTCGGCGAAGGACAGCAGGGCGAGCGGGCTGTTGCCCGCGTCGTCGCCGTGCAGCACGCTCTTGTAGCTCTGCGGCCCGAAGAACTGCCACCACAGCGGGAAGGCGACCAGCGGCAGACAGACGCCGATGCCGATCGCCAGGCCCCGCGCGAGGGGGCGCCAGGCGGCGCGCGCGACATCGCGGCGCACCACCGCGTACGCGACGGTGAAGAGCACCATCCCCAGGGCGGCGAGCAGCAGCGGCTCCTCGCCGAGGAAGATCTGGTACGTCGTGAACAGGCCGAGGACGACGCCGTCCCGTACGACATGACGGCCCGTGCACAGGCGCAGCGCCCGGTCGACGATCAGCGGGATCATGAACAGGACGATGAAGTTCGGGTGCGCGTGCGCGTGGCTGACCATCGGCGGCGCGAAGGCGGCGAGCGCCGCGCCCGCGGCGGCGGCCCCCCGGTGCCGTACGAGACGTCGGCGGATCAGCCAGTACCAGGCGGTCGCGGTGGCGGCGAGGCCCAGCGTCATCGCCACGTTCAGACTGACGGCCGGGCCGAACACCCAGGTCACGGGGGCCAGCGGGACGGACAGGCCGAGCATGACCGTGTTGGCCATGAGGTTCACGCCGTCCGGGGCGTTCTGGAAGGTCGTGAACAGGGGGTTGTCGAGGTGCCTGACGTTGTGGGCGGTGACCTCGAAGAACCACTCCCACTGGTTCTGGTCCTGGAGGGCGTGCGGCAGGTACCGGGTGTCCGGGGAGATCCAGCGCCGCGCGTACAGGGCGGTCGAGGCGATCAGGAACAGGGCGGCGACGACCAGGTCGGCGGGGCGCAGCGCGCGGGCGCGCAGCGCGGTCAGCTCGGCCAGGACGCGGACGTAGTCCGTGGGCCGCACCTTGGAGCCCTCCTGGTGCGACCACCGCACCGGCACCTCGGCGACGGGCCAGCCCCGGGTGCGGAAGTGGTGCAGGATCTCCACGTCGATGCCCCAGCCGCGCAGCCGGGCCGAGGCGAAGGCCGCGCGGGCCCGGTCGCCGTCGAACAGCTTGAAGCCGCACTGGGTGTCGCGGATCCCGGGGACGGCGACCGTGCGTATCAGGAGGTTCCCGCCCCGGCCGAGCAGCTCGCGCAGCCGGTGCTGGTGCACGCCGATGGTCGCGCCGGGGCGCGCCCGGGAGCCGACCGCCGCCGCGTTGCCTTCGGCGAGGGCCTTCTCCAGGGCCTCCAGCTCCTCGATGGGCGCGGCCAGGTCGGCGTCCGTGACCAGGACGCGGCGGCCGTACGAGGCGAGGACGCCCTGGCGCAGGGCGTGGCCCTTGCCGCGGTTGCTCTCGCCGCGGATCAGCTGGATGCGGGGGTCGGCCGCGGCGGCCGCGGCGGCGATCTCCGCCGTGCGGTCCGTGGAGCCGTCGTCGACGACGATCAGCTCCCACGCCGGGGGCTGCGGGGCCGCGTCCAGATAGGCGCGGACGGCCTCCAGGGTGGGGGCGAGGCGGCGTTCCTCGTTGAAGGCGGGGATGACGACGCTGAGGTCCACGGCGGTCATCCGGAAGCCCGCCCGTCGTCCCCGGCGGCCGGGTTCCCGTCCGTGGCGGCCAGGGTCTCGATCAGGGCGAGCGAGTGCGCGTTGTACTCGACGACGATGGCGTGCGCGGTGAGCGGGTCGCGGCGCGACACGGCGTCCACCAGGTCGGTGTGGCGCGACCACAGGCGGCCGCGCAGATCGCCGCCGCGCTCCGCCTCGCGGCGCAGGTGCGGGACCGCGCACACCCAGGACTTGACGCGCAGGCGGTGCAGGAAGTCGGCGAGGTAGGCGTTGCCGAAGAGGGCGCTCAGCTCGCGCCAGAAGCGCAGGTCGTAGCCGATGAGGACGGTGAGGTCGCCCGCGGCGGCCGCTCGGGCGGCCTCCTCGCCGCGGCGGCGCACCGACACGAATCCGGCCGGCGGGACGGTGCGGCGCTCCGCCGTCACGGCGAGGTCGCGGAAGATGCCGTCCGCGACCAGGCCGCGGGCCTCGATCATGCCGCGGTAGTCGGCGAGCGTGTGCTCGTGCACGCGGAAGCCGCGGTGCTGCACGGAGTCCAGGAGGCCCTGCGCGGAGAGGTTCACGAGGGCCTCGCGGACCGGCGTTGCGGAGACGCCGTACTGCTCGGCTATCTCCTTCACCGTGAACTCCTGCCCCGGTATGAGGCGGCCCGCGAGGATCTCGTCGCGCAGGGCGTCGGCGATCTGCTGGCGCAGGGTGCTGCGGATGACGGCGGGGCCGTCGGCTCCGGGCATGGTGGGTGGCCTCCCCCTGCGAGGTCTGGTGCGGCTTCGCTCGACGACGTACCGGCGTCGTCGCTTACGAGCACGTCAGACTACGCGGTCGGGGTTCCGCCGCCCGAGCCACGCCCGGCCGCGGGGCTCAGGCCACGTGGGCGTCGGCGATGTCCAGGGCCCGGTCCAGGGCCGCGAGGCCGTCCTTCGCCTCGGCGTCCGTGATGGTGCACGGCGGCACCACGTGCGTGCGGTTCATGTTCACGAAGGGCCACAGGCCGTTCGCCTTCGCCGCGGCGGCGAACGCGGCCATGGGGGCGTTGGCCTCCCCGCTCGCGTTGTAGGGGACGAGGGGCTCCCGGGTCTCCCGGTCCCGGACGAGCTCCAGGGCCCAGAACATGCCGACGCCCCGCACCTCGCCCACGCTCGGGTGCCGCTCGGCAAGGGCGCGCAGGCCGGGGCCGATGACGTCGGCGCCGACGCGCGCCGCGTTCTCGACGACGCCCTCGTCCGCCATGACGCCCAGGGTGGCGACGGCGGCGGCGCAGGCCAGCGGGTGGCCGGAGTAGGTGAGTCCGCCCGGGTAGGGCCTGCGGGCGAAGGTCTCGGCGATCGCCGACGAGATCGCCACGCCGCCCAGCGGCACGTACCCGGAGTTCACGCCCTTGGCGAAGGTCAGCAGGTCCGGTACGACGCCGTCGTAGTGGTCCACGGCGAACCAGGCGCCGGTGCGGCCGAAGCCCGCCATGACCTCGTCCAGGATCAGGACGATGCCGTGCCGGTCGCACAGCTCGCGCACGCCCGCGAGGTAGCCGGGCGGCGGGGGCATGATCCCGGCGGTGCCCGGGATCGTCTCCAGGATGATCGCCGCGATGGTCCCGGGCCCCTCGAAGGCGATGGTGTCCTCCAGGTGCGTCAGGGCCCGCTCGCACTCCTGGGTCTCGTTCTCGGCGTAGAACGGGGACCGGTAGAGGAACGGCGCCCAGAAGTGCACGACGCCCGCCGACGCGGTGTCGGACGGCCAGCGGCGCGGGTCACCGGTCAGGTTGATCGCGGCGGCGGTGGCCCCGTGGTACGAGCGGTACGCGGAGAGCACCTTGGGGCGGCCCGTGTGCAGCCGGGCCATGCGGGTGGCGTTCTCGACGGCCTCGGCGCCGCCGTTGGTGAAGAAGATCTTGTCCAGGTCGCCCGGGGTGCGCTCGGCGATGAGCCGCGCGGCCTCCGAGCGGGCCTCGATCGCGAACGCCGGGGCGAACGTGGCGAGCTTCCCCGCCTGCTCCTGGATCGCGGCGACGACCTTGGGGTGCTGGTAGCCGATGTTCGTGTAGACGAGGCCGCTGGTGAAGTCGAGGTAGCGGTTGCCCTCGTAGTCCCAGAAGTACGAGCCGTCCGCGCCGGCCACCGCGAGCGGGGTGATCAGTTCCTGGGCCGACCAGGAGTGGAAGACGTGCGCGCGGTCGGTTGCGGCGACCGCTGCGCCGAGCTGGGGGTTGGGCTGAGGGGTCATGGGGGCGAGGGTAGGTGTCTCTGCACTAGGCCAGACATGGGCGTCCTGTCTGGTCCAGACGCGAGAACGCGACAGCTTGTCTGGGACACGGGCGCCGTACGGCCTGCAAGCGACCCGCCCGCGCGTACCTTCAGTACCAGAGTGAAGGTCGCGTAGCCCCGGCGGACAAGACAGACGAGTCAACCAGCCGCCGTCTACGCTCGAAGAACTGCGTCGACCGTTCCCCTTTCCACGCTACTTGCTGACTACTTGCCAGTTCAGCACCAGCCGATGCAGCGGGCAACCTACGATGAAATGATCAGGGCCGAGGATCTGGCGGTGAGTCAACTCTCTTCCACTGCAGCACTGGCCGGGTAGCTCCCCGAAAGGGCAAGGTAGGAGCATTCCAATCCGCAGAGGAGCCTTCATGCGCCCCCCCGTAATCGAAGCAATTAAAATCGAGAACTACCGTGCCCTGCAGGACGTTGAGATCAAGAAGCTCAAGCCGTTCACTGTACTGGTCGGGCCGAACGGAAGTGGCAAGTCTACCCTCTTTGACGTATTCGCTTTCATGGAGACTTCATTTACGATCGGAATCCGAAATGCATGGGATAGGCGCGGAGGATTGCAGCAACTGAGATCTCGAGGCACGAGTGGACCCATTGCCATTCAGATCTCCTACCGGGAGGAGCCTAAAGCAAATCTCTTGACGTATCGCCTGGAAATTGATGAGGAACGCGGCCGACCGGTAGTCAGCCGAGAATGGCTGCGGTGGACAGCTGGTGCAGCACAAGGTCGACCTCGCCACGTCCTGGATTTCCAAAATGGCTCCGGTTACGTGGTCAATGAAGCCACAGGAAAGAAATCTGAAGAAGTCCTCGATGGCCCAGACAGGCTTGCTGTAAATGCACTGGGGCAGTTCAAGTCACATCCACGCGTCGCAGCACTGCGACGGTTCATCTCGGGATGGTACCTCTCCTACTTGTCAGTGGCAGAGGAGCGCAAGTCCCCAACAGCTGGACCACAGGAGAGACTTTCCCAGTCGGGCGACAACATCAGCAATGTCCTTCAATACTTGAAGGAAAACCACCCGGAACGCCTCCAATCGGTCATGAAAGCATTGCGGGAGGCAATTCCCACGCTGGATCGCGTCGACTACGAGACTTCACCTGACGGCCGACTCGTACTTTTTATCAAAGATTCCCCATTCTCGGATCCAGTTCTCGCCAGCAATGCATCCGATGGGACTCTCAAACTCCTCTCCTATCTAACGCTCCTCTACGGCCCCGACCCGGCTCCTTTCATCGGAATCGAAGAGCCCGAGAACCATCTGTACAGTTCGGTACTTCCGGGACTTGCGCAACAATGTCGCCAATCGAGCGAGAGATCCCAAGTACTCGTTACGACACATTCGCATGAATTCGTCAATTCATGCAAGCCTGATGAAGTCATCGCACTGTATCGCGGCGCGGACGGCTATACACGAGTGGTCCGTCCCAATAACCTCCCTCTGGTGGTCGACATGCTCGATCAGGGCGCTTTGCTCGGAAGTCTTTGGCAGGAGAGCTACTTCGAGCAGCTGCCAGAGCCGAAGACTCCTGTCGCAGACCTGGGGGAGCGCGCATGACACGAAAGTCACGCAACCAGAATCCTGAGTCAAGCGTGTCACTCGAACTGCTGGTGGAGGAAGAATCTGCAGCAGAGGCCCTCAGACCACTTCTGTCAAAGCTCCTCGAAGGGACGAAGGTCCGGGTCGGAATCAGAAGGTTCCGGGGAAAGCCTGATCTTCTGAAGAATCTCCCTGACAGACTCCGCGGTTACGCGGCTGCTCGACGGCGGGGTGCCGATATCCGCGTCGTAGTCCTAGTGGATCGAGATAATGATGACTGCACAGCCCTCAAGAAGAAGCTTGATGACATCGCCGAAAAATCTGGACTGACTCCACATGGTCGCCGAGGAGCGAATCATTCCTTTCAGGTTTTGAATCGAATCGCAGTGCGCGAGTTGGAGAGTTGGTATTTCGGCGATTGGGAAGCAGTGAGGGCGGGGTTTCCGAAAGTTCCGAAACAAGCCCCTCACGCCTACCGAAGCAACCCTGATGCAGTAGCAGGAAAATGCTCGGACACTTTCGAGAAGGTCCTTCACGCCAGCGGAGTCAAGATCGCATCAAAGCCTGAATGGGGCCGCCGAGTGGGGCCCCACCTGAACTTGGAGAAAAACAGATCTCCTAGCTTCCATGCCTTCGTTACCGGCGTACGAACAATCGTCTCGTCGTAATTTTCAAGAGTCAGCCGTCATCAACGACAGCCGGAGAAGCCGGTCCTGAGGCCTGGTCACAGTAAATCCTGGGCATCAGGCCCTCCTGCTCCTCGTCGTCGGAATCAATCTCCATGAGGGCAGCGGTAGCTGGGCCCCGTGGGACGTCGTTGATGTGATAGCCGCCAGTCGGGCTCCAGGAGATGAGGTACACGGCCCCACCGAGCCAATCGCAGTCGCGGTGCCGCCGGTGAAACGCACGGTGGATCGTTCAGGGTAGGCGGCTCGTGTGCCGGATGGAGGCCGCCTGTGCTGCGTCTGTTCACAAGAGCGATCCGAATCCGGCGAAGGCGAGCCGACCTGCGTCCTTGTACCGGGCCCGTCCGGCAAGGCCGACGTCCCCGCCAGCGCTCTGCGCACCGCCCCTCGCCCAGCGGACGGCTGTGCACCGCGCCCTCACCGTCCGCCCACCCCACCGTGCCTGCGGCACATCACCACTTCCGCATCCGCCCACCCTGGTGCGGGCCCTACGGGACACGCCGCGGTGACGGGCATGGCGGGGCGCGACGCGGGGTCTGGCCAGGACCGCCGACCGGCTCACCGCCGGGGACCTGTCGGCCCGCGCCGCCCCGGAGGGGCCGCCGGAGCTGCGGCTCGTCGCCGCCGAGCTGAACCGGCTCGCGGCCCGCATCGACGACCTGCTCACCGCCGAGCGCGTCACCGCCCGCGAGAACGCCGCCGACCTCGCCCACCGGCTGCGCACCCCGGTGGCCGCGCTGCGGCTCGACGCGGAGACGCTGCGGGACCCCGAGGAGGCCCGGCGCATCGCGGCGGACGTGGATGCCCTCGCGCGCGGCGTCGACGACGTCATCCGCACGGCCCGCCGTCCGCTGCGCGCCACCCCGGGCGCGGACCTGGCGGCGGTGGCCCGCGAACGCGCCGCGTTCTGGCAGCCGTTGGCCGAGGACCAGGGACGCCGCGGCGACGTCGACACCCCGGCAGGCGGTCTGACCGTGCCCGTCCCGTACGACGAACTCGCCGCCTGCCTCGACGCGTTGATCGGCAACGTGCTCGACCACACGCCCCAGGGCACCGCCTACCGCGTGAGCGTCACCACCGGCCCCGACGGCCGCGCCCGCCTCACCGTCGGCGACGACGGGCCCGGCTTCCCCGACTCCTGCGCCCGGGCCGCCGCGCGCGGCACCAGTGGCGGTGGGTCGACGGGCCTCGGCCTGGACATCGCCCGGCGCAGGACGCGGGTGGCTCGTTCGCCGTCGGGCGCCGCCCGACCCGGGTGGTCCTCACCTTCCCCCGCCCGGCGCGTCCGGACCGCCCGGATCCGCCGGATCCCCCGGACCGCCCGGGTCCGCCGCCCCTCCCGGAACCCCCGCCGCCCGCGGGAACGCGACCCGCACCGCCCGCGCCCAGCGGTTGATCCCCAGTTCCGGGCGCACGGCCGCCAGGCCGCCGCAGTACTTGGTGAACTCCGCGGCCCGCAGCCCGTACCGGTGCAGGACCCGGTCCGCCTCCGTCAGCTTGCCGCGCGTCTTCGTCTCGACGAGGACGAGCCCGCTGTCGGCCGTCGCCGTCCGGCCCGTCGCCACGTCCCGTACGACGAGGGCGGCGTCGCACGTGACCCGCTGGCCGTCGGCCACGAACGTCGCCCGGCGGTAGTGCGTGACCAGGGAGGGCGTCAGGGACGTCGGCGCCTCCACGCCGTACGAACCGCGCAGCACCCCGGCGAGGAAGCCGCGCCGGGTGTCGTCGAGCGCGTGCGCGTCGCCCTCCATGCGCTGGCGGTGCTTGACGGTCTCGCCGCGCCCCGTCTTCAGCTTGATCTCGAACTGCCGCTCCCCGCTGTCCTGGTAGACCCGCTCCCGGATGCGGTAGCGCAGCCTGCGGCCCTGGCGGTGGTCGTGGAAGGTGCCGAGGCCCGGGGTGTCGTAGTACGTCGAGTGGTACCCGAAGCTGCGGCGGCCGCCGATACTCAGCGCCCGGAAGGGGCCGCCGCGTCTGCGCGGGTCGGTGAGCAGCGCGGCGAAGTCCTCGAAGACCTCGACGGGGACGAGATAGCCGTGGTCGTAGCGGGCGAGCAGCTCCGCGCGGGCGTTCAGCTCCGCGAGCGAGAGGGGGTGTGCGGCGAGCGCGGCGCGGCTCAGGGCACGAAGGGCAGGGTTCACGCGAGCTCCTTGCTGAGGCGTGCGGCCGGTCGTGACGTCGTGGTCGTGGTCGTACTCGTACTCGTACTCGTACTCGTACTCGTACTCCGAGTGAACGGCCGGGAGCCCTCCGTGAGTTCCGACTGTCGGAAGCGGACTTCCAGGACCATGAGGTCGCGGACGAAGTCCACTTCGTGGAGGCCGCCGCCCTCGGCCTCCGACAGGGCCGCGACGACCGAGAACAGCGCGACGTTCAGGGCCGGATACGCGAGCACCAGCTCGCGCCCGTGGTGGCGCGGATAGAAGACGGCGAAGGTCAGCAGCGTGACGGCCAGGAGGTCGAGGCCCAGATGGGCGGCGAGTGCCTGCGGGTCCATGCGCCGGACGCCAGGCGGGCGCGGGTCAAGGGGGCCCCTGGCGGGCGTTAAGGCTCCCCGGGGCCCGGCGCCGCCCCGGCCCCGGCCTCGGGCTCGGCCCCGGGCTCGGGCTCGGCCCCGGGCTCGGGCTCGGCCCCGGGCTCGGGCTCGGGCTCGGCCCCGGGCTCGGGCTCGGGCTCGGCGCCACCGTCGCCACCGTCGCCACCGTCGCCACCGTCGCACCATTGACAGCGTACTGTCGTAATGACAGCATGCTGACATACCCACTCGGGCACGGGCCCGGGTCCGGGAGTCCGGCACTGGAGGTCACCATGGACAAGGCCGTTCACCTCGCCGTCTACGACACGTTCGCCGACTGGGAGACCGGGTACGCCACCGCGTTCCTCGCCCGCACCGGCCACACCGTCCGCACGGTCGCCATGACCGCGGAGCCCGTCACCAGCATCGGCGGCGTCCGCGTCGAGCCCGACCTCACGCTCGACGCGCTGCGGCCCGAGGACAGCGAGCTGCTCATCCTGCCCGGGGCCGACCTGTGGGACAGCGGGGACGGCCTCGCGCCGTTCGCCCGCGCCGCCGGGGCCTTCCTGGACGCGGGCGTGCCGGTCGCCGCGATCTGCGGGGCCACGGCGGGGCTCGCCCGCGAGGGGCTGCTCGACGAGCGCGCCCACACCAGCGCCGTACCGATGTACCTGGCCGCGACCGGGTACCAGGGCGCGGACCGGTACGTCGCGTCCGACGCCGTCACCGACGGGGACCTGATCACGGCGGGACCCACCGAGCCCGTCGCGTTCGCACGCGAAGTCCTGGGGCGCATGGGCGCGTTCGAGGGCGAGCGGCTCGACGCCTGGTACCGGCTGTTCCACGACTCGGACCCGGCCGCGTACGAGGCCCTGAACTCATGAGCCCCGCGACCGGCGGCGAGCGCGCCGCCCAGGACCTGCTCAGCCGCACCGCGCTCGGCGTCTTCCGGCTCAACGGCCAGTTCCTCGCGGTCTCCGAGGAGCTGGCCAGGCCCGCCGGGCTCACCGCCGCCTGGTGGCAGGTGCTCGGCGCCGTCCTGCGCGAGCCCCTGCCGGTGGCGGGCATCGCCCGCGCCATGGGCATCACCCGGCAGAGCGTGCAGCGCGTGGCCGACCTGCTCGTGCGCGACGGCCTCGCCGAGTACGCCCCGAACCCCGCGCACCGCCGCGCCAAGCTCCTGAGCCCCACCGACGAGGGGCGCGCGGCCGTCGCGAAGATCGGCCCGGGCCACGCGGACCTCGCCGCCCGGCTCAGGGACGCGCTGGGCGCCGAGCAGTTCGAGCAGACCGCCCTCGCCCTGGAGCGGCTCTCGACCGCCCTGGCCGAACTGGAGCCGCCTCACTGAACTCCCCCCGGGCCCTTCCGGCACTCCCACCGCCATCCCCTGCGGCACCCCTCGTGGAATTTCTCCCTTCGAGGCCTCGCCATATACCCCCCAGGGGTATATGGTCATGATCGTAGTCCTGAACGGGCGACGCCAGCAGGCCGCCGGAAGGCGCACCACGACCATGGGAGATGTCATGCAGAACCACACCGGCCACGACCACGCCAGCCACGACCACGCCAGCCACACCGCTCACGGCGACCACGCGGCCCACGCAGCTCACGGCGGGCATGGCGGTCACGGCCACCACGGCGGTCACGGCGGTCACGGCGGCGCCCAGCCCGGCGGGCTCGCCGTCTCGCAGGACGGGTACACCCTCGAACTCGACTCGACGGTCCTCGGCGCCGGTGTGCAGCCGGTCGGCTTCCGGGTGGTCGGGCCCGACGGGCGGGCGGTGACCGAGTACGTGGCCGAGCACGAGAAGGAGCTGCACTTCATAGCCGTACGACGGGACACGGCCGGTTTCCAGCACGTGCACCCGGTGCGGGACGAGCAGGGCACCTGGAGCGTCGAACTGGCCCTGGAGCCGGGCGACTGGAGATTCTTCACCGACGTCCACCCGGTCGGCCACGACGGCACCATGACGCTGGGCATCGACGTCGCGGTCGCCGGTCCCTACGACCCGCGACCGCTCCCCGAGGCCACCGGGGTCGCACGGATCGGCGCGTACACCGTCACGCTCGACGGCACGCTCCTGCCCGGTGAGACGAGCCAGCTGACCCTCACCGTCAGCAAGGACGGCAGCCCCGTCACCGACCTCCAGCCCTACCTCGCCGCGTACGGACACCTGGTGGCCCTGCGGGTCGGCGACCTGGGCTACCTCCACGTCCACCCGGAGGGCGCGCCGGGCGACGGCACCACCGCGCCGGGGCCCGAGATCGCCTTCATGGCCGCCGCGCCCTCGGCCGGGACCTACCGCCTGTACCTGGACTTCCAGCACGAAGGCGTCGTCAGGACCGCCGAGTTCACGGTGCGGACCGGCGGGAGCGCCGCCCCCGCGGGCCACCCGCACGGCCACCACGCCCAGCACGCCCACCACTGAGCGCGTGAACGCACCGCGCAGGAAGGGAGCGTCATGCCCCGCCTGACCCCCCTCACACCCGACACGGCGGTCGGCGCCTCGCGCGACCTCCTGGCCGACCTGGTCTCCCGCCACGGCCACGTCGGGGCCATGGTCTCCACGATGGCGCACTCCCCGGCCGTCCTCGGCGGCTACCTCCAGCTCAGCCGGGCCATGGGCCGGGCCAAGCTCGACCGCGGGATCAGCGAACGGATCTCCATCGCCGTCCAGACCGTGCAGGGCTGCGGGCTGTGCCTGGACGCGCACGTCGGCGCCGCCCGCGCCCTCGGCATCGACGAGGCGGAGATCGAGCGGGCCCGCACGGGCACCTCGGCCGACCCCGCGATCGCGGCGGTCGTCGCCCTCGGCCTCCAGGTCCACCGCGAGCCGGCGTCGATCACCGACGACCAGATCGCCGCGCTGCGCGCGCACGGCTACAGCGACCGCGCGATAGCCGACGTCGTCGGCGTCGTCGCCCTCAACGTCCTCACCGGCGCCTTCAACCTCCTCGCCGGCCTCACACCGGGGAGCGACACCGGTGCGTAGGGAAGACACCCCCGTCTGTCTCCGCGGGGCACGGCCGCCACCGCGCGGCCGGGCCCCGCCGCATGGACACGGAAGGAACCCGCCATGCGACTGTTCGCCATCCGCGACTACCGCCGCCTGTTCGGCGCCCAGGTCATCGCCCTCTTCGGCACCGGACTCACCACCGTGGCCCTCGGGCTGCTCGCGTACGACCTCGCGGGGCCGCGCGCCGGTATGGTCCTCGGCACCGCCCTCACCATCAAGATGGTCATGTACGTGGTCATCGCCCCACTGGCCGCCGCGTACGTCGACCGGCTCCCCAGGAGACGGTTCCTGGTCCTCCTCGACGTGGTCCGCGGCGCGGTGGTCCTGGCCCTGCCGCTGGTCACCGAGGTCTGGCACGTCTACGTCCTGATCGGCCTCCTCCAGGCCGCCTCCGCGGCGTTCACCCCGACCTTCCAGGCCGTCATCCCCGACATCGTCACCGACGAGTCCGCGTACACGCGCGCCCTGTCCGCCTCCCAGGTCGCCTCCACCATGGAGAGCCTGCTCAGCCCCGTCCTCGCGGCGCTCGCCCTGACGCTCATCAGCTTCGACCGGCTGTTCCTCGGCACCTCCGCCGGATTCCTCGTCTCCGCCCTGCTCGTCCTGGCGACGCGCGTCCCCGACGCCCGTCCCAGCGCCCACACCAGGGCGTGGGACAAGGCCGCCTCAGGCATCAGGACCTTCTTCAGGACACCGCGGCTGCGCGGCCTCATGGCGCTCAACCTCGTGGTCGCGGCGGCCGGTTCGATCGTCGTCGTCAGCACCGTCAACCACGTCCGCGACGCCCTGGGCGGCTCGCAGTCCGACGTCGCCTGGATGCTCGCCGCCTCCGGCACCGGCACCCTCGTGGCCGCCCTCGCGCTGCCGCGCGTCCTCGACCGGATCGCCGCCCGCACCGTCATGACGACCGGCGCCGCGGTCCTCGTCGGCGCCACCGCCGCCGCCGTGTCGCTCAGCGCGCTCGACCTCGCCACCTGGACCGGTACGGCCGTCGTCTGGGCCACCATCGGCATCGGCATGGCCCTGGTCATCACCCCGACCGGCAAGGTCCTGCGCGCCTCCGTCGCGCGGAACGCGATCCCCGAGGCGTTCGCCGCCCAGTTCTCCCTCTCGCACCTCGCCTGGCTGATCACCTACCCCGTCGCGGGCTGGCTCGGCACGGCCGCGGGCACCACCCCCGCCTGGTCCGTCCTGGCGGTGCTCGCCTCAGCGGGAGCGGCCGGCGCCCTCCTCCTCTGGCCGCGCCACGAGGGCCCCGCAGCCGTCGGGCCCGGAGCCGTCGGGCCCGCAGCCGTCGGGTCCGGAGCCGTCACCACGCCCGTGGCACCCGCCCCGCACGCGCCCGGCACGGACCGGTCCACCCTGTCCAAGGCCGCGTGAGGCCCCGCGTACAGTGCTCTCGCGCACCGCGCCGCGCCCGGCCCCGCAACGGGGACCCGGGCGCGGCGCGGCCGCTCGCCGTCTCACGGATGGGTCACAGATTCCGTCGACGGCTGCGCGGAAGACGCCCATGATGTGGGCTGTACGAACCGGAGAAGTCCCTGCTGGACGACGTGGACGATCCGTAGACTTCTCTGTCTGTTGTACGGCGGACACGCGCAGTGGCCGCCGGAAAGTGGCTGGAATCTGGGGGAGGACGGCGCCGCGATGGCCATGGAGAAACTGGGCCCGGGGGAACCGCAGCGGATAGGCGCCTACCGCCTGCTCGCGCGGCTCGGCGCGGGCGGCATGGGGCAGGTGTACCTGGCGCGTTCGGGACGGAACCGCACGGTCGCCGTCAAGCTGGTGCGCGAGGAGCTCGCCGCGCAGGAGGAGTTCCGCAGCCGCTTCCGGCAGGAGGTGCAGGCCGCGCGGCGCGTCGGCGGCGCGTGGACGGCACCGGTGCTCGACGCCGACACGGAGGCCGCGATCCCGTGGGTCGCCACCGGGTACGTCGCCGGGCCCTCGCTGCAGGCCGTCGTCTCGCACGACCACGGCCCGCTGCCCGAGCGGTCGGTGAAGATCCTCGCCGCCGGGCTCGCGAACGCCCTGAAGGACATCCACGCGGCCGGGCTCATCCACCGCGACCTCAAGCCGTCCAACGTCCTGGTGACCATCGACGGCCCGCGCGTCATCGACTTCGGGATAGCCAGGGCCCTGGAGACGGTCACCGACGGCGGCCTCACCCGCACCGGGGCGCTCGTCGGGTCTCCGGGGTTCATGGCACCCGAGCAGGTGCGCGGCGACCGCGTCACCGAGGCCGCGGACGTCTTCTGCCTGGGGTCCGTCCTCGCGTACGCCGCGACGGGCCTGCTGCCCTTCGGCACGGCCAACAGCGGTGTGCACGCGCTGATGTTCCGCATCGCCCAGGAGGAGCCGGACCTGGAGCCGGTGCCGGAGTCGCTGCGCGAGCTCATCGAGCACTGCCTGGCCAAGGCGCCGGGCGACCGGCCCTCGCTCGACGACGTGCTCGACCGGACGGGCGCCGAGGACACGGTCTTCGAGGGGAAGTCCCGGGAGCCGTGGCTGCCGGGAGCCCTGGTCGCCCAGCTCGGGCGGCACGCGGTGCGGCTCCTTGAGGTCGAGGACCCGGAGGCGGAGCCTCCGGCCGGGGGCGCTGATCCGGGCGGGGCCGCCGGGGCCGCCGGTCCGGCCGGGGCCGCCGGAGCCGACGCGGCCGTCGCGGGAGCCGGAGCCCCAGCCGCCGCGGGAGCCGGAGCCGCCGCGGGAGCCGTCGCGGGAGCCGAAGCCGCAGCCGCAGCCGCCGGGCCCTCGCCGGAAGCGGAGGGCACCCCGCCACCCCTCCCCGCGACCCCGCCCGGCGCCCCCATCAAGAGCGACACCCCGCCCCCGCCCGGCGTGCCCGGCCAGGGCTCCGTCGACCGGCTGCCGACCATGGTCAGCGGAGCGCCGCCCGCGCCCACGCCCGCCGCCCCCGGCGCCACGCCCCCGCCGGGCCACACCCCCGCCTACGCCTACCCCCACCAGCCCGCGGGCCCCGCGGGACCGGCCGTCTACGGCTACCCGCATCCGCAGGCGCCGTACGGCACGGGCACCGGCACGCCCCCGTACGGCCCGCCGCCGCTCGACCCGCCGCGCCGCAGCGCCCGGTCGACGGCCCTGCTCGTCGCCGTGGCCCTGATAGTGGCGCTCGGCGCGGGCGGCACCGTGTACGCGGTGATGAAGGGCGACGGCGACCCGAAGGCGCACGGCGAGGGCAAGGACCGCAAGAACTCCGGGCCCAGGACGCCGGGCACGCCGTCCGACTCCGCGGGGCCCGCCTCGCCGACGCCGTCCCCGTCCGCGTCCGCCGGCGAGGGCACCGTGCCGGACAAGTACCTCGGCACCTGGAACGGCACCGTGTCCGGCGAGGCCGGGACCAGCACCCGCCGGCTGACCATCCAGCAGGGCGAGGTCGGCGACACCGTCCTGTCCCTGACCGCCGACGGCCCGCTCAAGGGCGGCGGCACCTACCACTGCGTGTTCCAGGGCACCCTGACGTCCGCGTCCGACAGCGAGCTCCAGATCTCCGGGACCGAGGTCACCGTGGGCCCGCCCCGCACCTGTGAACCGGGCGCCCCCAGCGTCGTCAGCATCCTGCCGAGCGGCGAACTGCACCGGGTCAACACCGACGGCGGCAAGGCGCTCACGTACTCCAAGGGCTGACCCGGCCGCACCGCCGCCCGGTCCCCCCGTAGGCCGGGCGGCGGCTCCCCCACGGCGATTCCAACCCGCGGCGGCGTTGTCCCGCACCCCCCGCCCGTGCTCC